>CAZNQT010000762.1:0-1500 GCA_964574885.1 uncultured Pirellulales bacterium | reverse complement strand
TTGGTAATAATATGCCGTTTTGCGTGGATCCACCTTGTGATCCGCCGGATCATATTGCGTATGGGAAAGAATCCGACCGGCATCCAGCACCAATAGATCGGCAAGGGAAATCAATCGCCCTTGGGCCAGGGTTTGAGCTAAGGCATACAATCGCGGGCCGTTGTATTTCGGATCAAACTCAACGCGACCGTTTTGCCACGTATAGGCTTCAAAGTTTGTGGCGATGCTCTCATCCAGCCAGGAGGGCAGGCGATATTGAAATAGCTCATCGGAAAACTGATGCCAGCCTTCATGCGCCAGGATGGAAAAGTTCGAGCGGCGAGTTAAGTGATAGGCGACGCAGGCATTCTTGAAATAATAGGCGCCGGCGGGATTTTTCAGATACGCCGAGGCGAGTTCACCCGTCCAGTGCCTGGTAAAATCCTCCCATTGGCTGCGCGTCTGGAAAAAATAGACGCGCAAGGCCTTTTTCGGCTGAGGCGATTTACCCACCAGATCGCTGTAACTGCGGAAGGCCGATTCCAAAAACACCGGCGCCTGTCGCAGGATCAGCGGATCCCGTACGGAAGTATGGATTTGATAGTGTTGAGTCGTGATGGTAAGTCCGTTCCGCTCGCGTTCTTGGATCACCTCCGGCAACGTCCAGAGTTCTACCGACCGGACGGTGGGTAAGCGTTTCAAATCGCGAATGAGTCTTTCGGTTTGGGCCGAATCATCGGTGGGAGTAGAATTGTTTTTTAAATCGGAATTTTGACATCCGTAGAAGAAACAAATAAATCCGATGAATAGGGGAAAAAGGTATAGTCGCAGGGGTGTGATTTTGGATTTCAATCTTGGCATAAGTTTTAATTGCCTTCGCCCATTTAGCCGTGGACATGCTGTCGCAGGTTTATCCTATTCGCTTAATTTTATATCGTCACTTCGCGGGCGAGGCAGTAATTTCAAGCATTTTATCGAGAGCTTTACGAGCGTTAGCCTTAATGGATTCATCCACGGAGACCACATTGGTCAATGGCACGCTTTGGGGATTCTGACAGTGCTGGGCGAGGGTATCCAGCAACCAGGCCAGGTGCGGCAGGTCAATGCGGTACATTGTCTCACATAAACAGGCCGTACCGCTCAGGGAGCGTACTTTGATATTTCGGTCGGCCATCTCTTGGGCCAGGCGATTGACGAGGTTGATCTCGGTGCCGACCATCCATCGGGTTCCGGATTCGGCCGCTCGGATGGTTTGAATAATCTTTTCGGTACTGCCTACGTAATCCGACTGTTGCACAACGTCGAATTTACATTCGGGATGCACGATCACCTTGATCTGCGGATCTTCGGTGCGAGCCTTTTGGATTTGTTCCGTCGTGAATTCCATGTGTACGGAGCAGTAGCCATCCCAGAGTATCATGTCGGCGTGTTGGAATTGTTCGTCGGGGATACCGCCCAGTTCCTGGTAGGGATCCCATAAAGGCATATCCTCCAGTTTCCGCCCCAGGGCGTAGCCGGTGT
>CAZNQT010000761.1:0-1507 GCA_964574885.1 uncultured Pirellulales bacterium | reverse complement strand
GTGATTTTTTGCATGGCGAGAATTTGCGCTGCATAACTGATTTCCAGGGCCAATTCAATTTGTGCGATTTCCTCCGGCGATTTCACGGAACGCTGCGCCACCACCGCCCGGATCAGAGTTTCCGATATATGAGAGTTTATTGCGGAAGGTGCTATTCCCAGTAAGTCAGATAATTGTCGAGTTACGTCCTGACGATAGGGAGGAAGGATATGGATGGTTCGTTCCTGTTGCCGTGCTTTTTTTACGACTTCTGCCAATCGAGCCAAAGGTTCCGTCGTACTAATTCCCACTTGTCGGCTCAGTTCATTCAGAGAGGTTTGCGGTCCGGTCCAAACGGAATCTTCCACGGTAATGTCATCGCCATAGAGGCACTCCCGATTCTCATCGAGATCCATCCAAGCGATTACTCCCGGTCGGTCGATGCCAAAATAATAGAGAAACGAACTGTCCTGGCGGAAGGGGTAGGGATTGTCAGGATAATTCATCGGACTTTCGTTGTGGCCCGGAATCAGGATCAATCCGTTACCAACCTGTTCGTGTAACTTACTTCTTCTTTCGATATAGGTTTTTGCAGGAAACATGTGATTCTCGATATTACGATGCCTTGGGTTTTTGGGTAAATCGACTGACGACAATTAACGCCAGTATCGATATGCTTATCGCCGGCAGGACGGCGTCCAGGTCGGTAAGAGCCTCCGGAAGTTTGTCTTTATATCTTCCTATAATCACTTCCTCCCAGGCCAACGTGACGATGGTGCCGGAAAGAATGGAAGCTATAGCGCCCTGTTTGGTAGCGCCTTTCCAGAACAAGGCGGCTAACAGGCAGGGAGTGATGGCCGATCCATATATGGTATAGGCGTAGAGAGCCTTTTCAAAAATGGTTGTTGATTCGGCAAACGCTAAGGAGACCAGATATGCGATGACCCCGAACACCAACACCAGCAACCGACTGAAGAATAAGGTTCTTTTCTCGGGTGCTTTCGGATTGAGGTATTGCAGGTAAATGTCGCGGATAAACGTCGTCGCCGGGATTAATAAAAACGAATCCGCCGTTGAGATGATGATTCCCACTATGGTTACTAAAAACAGGATTCCTATGGCGGAAGGTAGTATTTGTTTGGCGGCATAAATTAAAACGTATTTACCCTGCGCCGCGTTCGGGATCATGCTGGCGGAAAACCAGGCTTCCAGGATAATCAGGCTTTCAACAACCAGCACGGCAACGATCATAAAGGTAACGGCTTGTTTAGCGCTTTTGACATTTTTGCTGGCGAAAAATCGTTGATATTGGTTGGCGTCACCCAGGATCAATAAGAGAGGAGGCAGGCAAAAATTGATGATTTCCGTCTTCGAAAATACCCCCCAGAATTTCATATGATTCGGCTTACCCATATCCATAAAAGCCTCTTCCATACCCGAAACGCCGCCGGCCTTGAACCACAGTATAGGCAAGGCCACGAATAAGGATACCGTGATGATGATTCCGGTTACAATATCGGTGTACGCC
>CAZNQT010000760.1:0-1515 GCA_964574885.1 uncultured Pirellulales bacterium | reverse complement strand
GAATGATGGGCGCGATCTTCCTTCTCGCCATGCCATTGACGGCATCGTCAAGAGGATGGGCCGGGCTGTTGAAGTTATATTTACCCTTTTCGGTCTCGATGCGGTCCCAGTCGGGACACAGAAATCCCCATTTGGCGCCCAGCCTGGCAAGCTGTTCGACTTGCTCATCGACGGTCAGGTCGTGCGGATCGACAATCCAGTGGCACGATACCCCCCAGCGGGAACCGGCGATTTCCTCTGAACGTCGGGGGCGCAATTGCCCCAGATATTTTAAGTCGCTTTGTCGCGCCGGTCCCCTTGCGGGTCCCATGTCTTTTTTTGCCTTGGGCGCAGCCGCCGAATACATACATATCAAAACAACAGTCAGAATGGCAATCATCGCCATGATTCGACGTATAAAAGTGTTTGAATACTTGGTGAAAAAACCAGTCTGTTCCATGAAGTGTTTTCCTTTGATGAGAGCGTCTTCGTACCATTCCGGCAGTGAATGCAATATAATAAATTTTCGGGATATAATACAATTCTCAAGATTAATTTTCCGGCAATGGCAGGTTCGCCTGCCAGTTGATTGGATCATTCCCATAGTCAGTGAGAACTATCCGATGCAGCGAAGATCCCCTGCCATCGGCGTCGCTCGGCCAGGGATCGTCTCCAACCGGATGAGAACCATCGCTATACACCACGCGGTCGATCCGGATATAATATCTGGTATGTAATCCGAGTTCACCCGGTCGGGAAAGCTCGAGTTTTTCCCCGCCGTTATTGAGTCCGGTTCCGTTTTCAAAGGGGCCTAAGACCTTGGAAGCGGGCACCAAGGGATAGCGCCATCTAAAGGCGGTGGGATTTTTCGCAATCCATATATGATCCCCCGGATCGAGCCGGGCGCCGAGAGGAAAGGTATAATCAATGCCGTCCGTGAACTTCCAGGGGACGCTGTCTTCTTCGAAATATACCGGATCGCTTGATATGTTGTATAACTGAAGGTATTCATATTTATCATTATCGTAGGTACTGTTTGCAGGCCAGTCAGGATGATACATAATCTCCCGGATCACGATCGGCCCTACCCGGGGGGGATAGATATTGGCGCTGCCTTCGGTATTGACACTCATAGCCACGAAATTATAGTCGCCCGTACTTTTTTGATATCGACCAAAGGCCACATCGGGATCGGAGGGGCCGTAATCCTCCGTTTTACGGAATCCGGTCAAACGAGCCTGGGGATCCAACGGCGAGGTTAAACAGACTTTGCCTCCATTGGAGTTCAGGGCAAAGGGTATGTAAGAGCCGGGATCATCGGGATTGTTAAAATGTAGATCTTCGCGAAACACCTTATACCCGTTCGCCGGAATATTGACGCCTTGGATCCGGTATTTCATCAGATTCGGTTCATCGTCGTTATTGTCGCTGAGGTACCACCCGTCAAGGTTAATGGAAGCGTTGGCGGTGTTATGTAATTGCATCCAGTTGTATGTTAGAGTCTGGGCATGCGCCAATATTTCATTAATCACCAGA
>CAZNQT010000759.1:0-1519 GCA_964574885.1 uncultured Pirellulales bacterium | reverse complement strand
CCGTTGGCTGTTCATCCCAATTTGATTCGTTCCAGTTCGTATCGATCCAACGGGTATAGGTTGACATGCCGGGCTGATTGTACCACCCCGTCCCAAAACCGGCCTTTTTCACTTTGTCGGTCCACGGGATAGGATTTTGACACTTGAAATCGCAATGGTACATATGGGTAGCGTTGCCCAGGCCCCTCAACTGGGAGGCACATTTTACCCGATTTGCCAACTCTCGCGCCCGACCCAGGGCGGGCATAAAAATAGCCACCGCCAGACCCATAAAACAAAAACTAATAGCCGAGAGAATTATACCGACAATGGCCAACGGTTGACCGCCGAATTCCAGCGGTTTCTTACTGATTTGGTTAAGGGCGAAAGCGCCCAGGATCATTCCCACAACGCCGGTAATGCCAAGAGTTAAAAAACCCAGTATTCCCAATACCAAAGATGCGATGGCCAGACCGGATGTTTTTTTCGGCTGGGGGGGAGGATTGAATAAGGGTGTTGCACAATAACTACAGGAGGGAGCATTATCAGGATTCTCGGTTCCGCATCTGGGACATAACATAGTATGTTTCCTTTCCCAAAGTGATTCGTATGGAAAAAATTTTGATCCGACCAATATGATATACAATGAGCACAATCATGCCAATAAAAACTAGGTGTATCGTGATTTGTTGAGATTATTCTTATGCTTCGAAGCGGTCCGCCAACTGCTCGAGCATGTGCTGCCAGTCGTCGGTGAGCGGCCCGAATTCGTATTCCAGAATATCGCCCAGCAGCACCAGATCCTGTGCTTCCAGGGCGTCCTGTAATTGTTTGAGTTGCTCGGTGAGTTGATGGATCCTGTCTGCCACCCGCATCGCTACGTCGTTGCCGGCGCTTTCATAGACCTCCAGCGAATCGAGATCCACTTCGATCAAACGAGCGGCGCTGCCGAGCGACTGCTGGATGCTGTCCCACAGGTTGAGGTATCCGGTCAGCATATTCATAGCCTGGGTGTGCCGCCCCTGGCAGATATGATCGACGATCTCCTCACGCTGTTCGTTGCTCTCGGAGAGACCTTCGGAAAGCAGTCGTAAACCTTGTGATGCCAATAAGTTACGCTTTGGCGCCTCGATATGCACGCTGTCGAATTCTTCCACCGGCCTATTTTTCCATTCCGCCAGCAGATCAGCCGTCAGTGGTTCGTCATCGATCAGGATGGTTGAAATCACTTCGTCTTGGCCGATATGCTGTTCCTGGACTACCATCAAGGCTGCGCCTAGGGAGGCATTTTCCGGTACGGTTTCCGTAACTTCCTTGTCGTTCAGTAGTAATTTCATGACGTATTCTGGTACGATATTATCGGACATTGAACCGATTATGATTAAAATTGGCTCAATTTAAGAGAACTTCTGACGGAAATGCCATAAAACAGGACGGATAAGAGGGATTTATCTCGTTTTTTTCCGGGTTAGAACTACGAATACGATAATCGCCACAATAACGACTACCGCCACTTCCCCGGGTCCCATCAGTACTGCTA
>CAZNQT010000758.1:0-1524 GCA_964574885.1 uncultured Pirellulales bacterium | reverse complement strand
GGTTCCTATGGCCAAAGATATGCAATTACTGTTCCATTTTGTTAGGGGCTCTTAGGCTAGTATTACCTTACGGGAATTAACAAGCGCAGTATGGTATGCGCTGGAAAAGCGGGTCGAAGACTAAACCCGGGAGAGAGAGTTGTGGAGATGCTCTGCGCCCGGGTTTTTTTGTGTCTCGACACCTGAGAAGGGAGTGGTTCGATGAGTAAGAAACAGGTAACGCTAGCGGTCGTGGGAATTCTGGTACTTGGATTTAATTCACAAACTTTGGCCTTAACAGTTCTCGATCCGGCCTATCAGGCCCAAACCTATGTTACGTATAATTATATCAACATTTGGCCCGCGAATGACATGACATTTGATCCCCAAGGAAATCTTTATATAACACATCATCAGGAATACTCTTCCGGCCAAACCGATGGATGGATTTATCGAATTAAACCTGATAAATCTGTAGAGCCATGGATTACAGGAATTTCACGGCCGGAAGATATTGTCTGGGCCGGGGGAACGAGCTTCCGGGATGATCTTTATATTACCGAGGGATTTGATAATGCGTATAACAACGATGGAGGAGTAACTCGTATTGGCCTGGACGGTAGCATTAATCATTTCGTTACCTCCGGTTTCGATCAGCCGATCACTCTGGGCGTAGATCGGGTGGGAAACTATGGCGGCAATATGTATGTTGGTAGTGGGGATTCTGATCGAATCAATAAAGTCCTGCCCAATGGTCAGGTTCAGGGATTCTTCTCCTTCGGCAATCACTCCGGCTCACCCGTGGATATTGAATTTGCCCCGAACGGTAGTTACGGCGGTCTTATGTACGTAGCCACGCAGTATTCCAACCTGCCGAATCTGAGCGGGGTATTCACTTTTGATCCATCGGGAAACCCGACGAAATTTGCACCGGATATTGAAAAAGCATTTGATCTGGCCTTTGACGAGACAGAAGCCGGAACTTTTAGCAATTATCTATACGTCGTTGCCAAGCAGGGAGACGATTACGGATCGAGTATTTATCGGGTTTATCCCGACGGTCAGGCGGAATTATTCATCAGTGATTTGTGGTGGCAGGCCAGGATGGCGTTTGGCCCGGACGGGGCCCTGTATGTCTGCGAATCCGATTGGGGCGATGGCTCGGTTATCATCACTCGAGTGATCCCGGAACCGGCGATGATGGGCCTGCTGGGCCTGGGATTGTTGACCTTGCGACGCCGACGGAAAAATGAGAGTTTAGCCACGAATTACACGAATTGACCCGAATTTTCACTACTAAACCGATTGCAATAAAAAAAGTTGGGCGCCATGCCCACCGCGATGAGCTTGGCGAATGTGACACAACCGCCCTCGGCTGTGCTAACTGGGTCGAGTAGCGCCAACAAGCGCCACGCCTACGTAAAGCTTGACCATACTTATTATTCGTTATTCGGTATTCGTCATTGATTCGTCATTCGAATTTCGTCATTCGTCATTCCCATTCAATACCTGTTCATGACACAGGTAGGGTGTGCACTGCACACC
>CAZNQT010000757.1:0-1532 GCA_964574885.1 uncultured Pirellulales bacterium | reverse complement strand
GGCAAATGGTTTCCTGGATGATGGGGTTCATGTTGTTGGTCTTGAGTCAGGCGGTTCGAGCGGCGGAGGTGCCGGTGAGCAGTCCGGACGGCAAGCTGACCGCCGTAGTGTATGCGAATGAAGCCGGGTCGCTGGAATATACCATAAAGCTGGGGGGCAAAACGGTATTGGAGAATTCACCCCTGGGCGTAACGGTGGATGATGTGGAGTTGGGTAAAGGCGTCATCGTAGGTAAGCCGAGGCGGTTCGATTTTCAGGAAACCTATCCTTGGCGCGGGGTGCATGCGACGGCGGTGAATCACTATGAGGGAGCGATTATCCCGATACAGCATAACGCGAGCAAGACGCGATATATTTTAGAAGTGCGGTTGTTCGATAACGGGGTGGGCTATCGCTACATCGTTTTCGGCGGCGGCAGTCGGAAGGTATCGGGCGAGGCGACGGCGTTTGTCGTACCGAAGGGAAGCGTAGTTTGGTTTCAGACGAACACGAATAATTATGAGAGCACCTATCATAAGTACGCGTTGGGGGATATCAAGAAAGATACGTACCTGGGCCCGCCGCTGGTGGTGGTGCTGCCGGATAAGATGGGGTATGCAGCGATCAGCGAGGCGGCGTTAATAAATTACAGCGGGATGACGATCAAGGCGGCGGGGGAGAGGTCGCCGATATTCGAGTCGGCGTTTCAGGATGACAAGAGTTGGACGATCGAGGGGACGATTACGACGCCCTGGCGGGTGATTATGGTGAGTCGGGATCTGAACGGTCTGGTGAATTGCGATATCATCTGGGACTTGTGTCCGCCGCCGTCGAAGGAGTTGGCCAACGCCGACTGGATCAAACCGGGTCGGTCGCTGTGGCACTGGTGGTCGGGCACCATGGGCAACTGGGATAGTGTGGCGTTTGGGTTGCAGAAGGGGTGGATCGATGCGACGGCGGAGTTCGGATTTGAATATTACTTGGTCGATGCCGGCTGGGAACATACCTGGAAAACGCCCGAACAAGATAAATGGGCTCATCTGAAAGAGCTCTGTGATTACGCCAAACAGAAGCACGTCGGCATTTTCGTCTGGAAGCGGTGGGTCACCGGGAATACCGAAGGGGCGACCACCTCGGGACTGGATAACACGGAGCAGCGTCGTGCATTTTTTCAGCATTGTCAGGAGGCGGGGGTCGCGGGGATAAAAGTGGATTATATGGATTCAGAGTCGCAGGAACGGCTTGGCTTTTATTACGCAGTGCTGCGGGACGCGGCTCAATATAAGCTTATGGTGAATTTTCACGGTGCGAACAAACCGACGGGGGAGTCGCGGACCTGGCCTAACGAAATAACCCGGGAAGGCATCCAGGGACTGGAGTATAATAAGTGGTCGCAGTTGTCGCCGGCGCATTACGCTTCGCTGCCGTTTACGCGATACCTGGTGGGACCGGGTGATTTTACGCCGGGGACGTTCAATCCGAAAATGCTCAAAGGCACGACGTTCGCGCTGCAGTTGGCCAGTGCGATCTGTTTTACCTCGCCGCTGCTGCAC
>CAZNQT010000756.1:0-1547 GCA_964574885.1 uncultured Pirellulales bacterium | reverse complement strand
AAATGATGCAGCTTGAATCGGCCTTCCACAATAGGCTCGTCGTCCACGTACCCGACCCCATGGAAGGAACTACTCGTTTCGCCGATCTCTTTCGCCGTCATTTCCATTCGCATTATAGTACCCGGTTTTAGAAAGCTCTTGTATTTTATATTCCGGGCCTCCTGTAAGACAACCATACTCTGGGCGAAATCATTCGTCACCCGCACCAGCATCGCCCCCGACTGCACCAGGGCTTCCACCATCAGCACGCCCGGCAGCACCGGAAACGTCGGAAAGTGGTCTGCCAGATACTCCTCCGCCAGCGATAACGCCTTTTCCGCCACGATTCGCTTACCGATTTCCAGTTCCCTTACTCTATCCAGCAGGATAAATCGCAATTCCACCTCCCTACCTGATTTCAGCGATTCTGATCGCTCTAAATCCTTTTCGTTTCAATACCTAGCGAAATTCCCCACAAATTTCCTGTGATTCTCTCATACGCCCACAGGCAACTCGTTACACGGGGTTATTCTAAGTTCCCAATCGAATATTTCCACTTTATTTTATGGGTATGTGGTATTTACTGCCAAACCAAATTGTTCCGTAAGTTTCGTCATTCGTTGTTCGTCATCGACTCTTCATTCGGATTTCGTCATTCGTCATTCCATCAGATTCTGAGGCTGCATAATCTTTCCACACCCTTGCGGATCTGCTCGTCGCTGGTCGCGAAACTGACTCGAAAATGCGTATCCCGCTCGGAAAATATCGATCCCGGGATAATCAAAACGTCATTTTGTATTGCCTGTTCCACGAACGCCGTGGCATGCCCGCCCGGCGCCTTCACAAACGCATAAAATGCACCCGTTGGCCTGACCAGTTCAAACCGATCCTTCATCCCGTCATAAAACAAATCTCGTTTACGTCTATAGTCGCGGATGTGCTCGGAAATATCCGTCTTGATTGCTTCCAGCGCCGCGACCTGAAACGGTTGTGGGGCGCACACAAAGGTATATTGCTGCAGGGTCGCCATCGCATCGATCAAATCCGTTAGAGGTTCCGGCGCCGCCATGTAACCCAGCCGCCAGCCCGGTACGCCGTAGCTCTTCGAAAAACCCCGCATCACCACCGTGTTTTCATAATACCTGCCGATACTCGCAGCCGGACCGTCGTAACTGAATTCCCGGTAGATCTCATCCGACAGCACCAGCAGATTATGCTGTTTCGCTAACGCTGCCGTCTGTCGGAGATTTTCCTCGCTATACACCATCCCCGTCGGATTCGCCGGGGAATTTACAAACAATACCTTGCTTTTGGGTGTGATACTTTTTCCCAGTCGATCCGACGTCAACTCGAAATCCGGATATGTATCGATAAATTCACATTGTCCGCCCAGCAGATTCACGATATGTCGATAGATCACAAAATACGGATCCGGAATCAGCACTCCGTCTCCGGCATTGACCGAGGCCATAATAGACAACTGCAGCGCCCCGCTTAGGCCGCAGGTGACCAGCACTGCCGGATTCGACCAGCCGAATTCCGCTTCTATCTGCCTGGCCAGCGCCTCC
>CAZNQT010000755.1:0-1552 GCA_964574885.1 uncultured Pirellulales bacterium | reverse complement strand
AGCTGCAGCAACTCATTGATCTCGTCCTGTTTGATGACGCCGCTGACTATGATGATTTTCATCGCTTGGAACGCCGAATTCTGACGAATCGTTTTACATACCACATTGCCATTCACGTCGGGCAGCATGTAATCCAGGATAATAATATCCGGCCGAAATTCCTGGGTGATCACGCCGGCGTCGTAACCGCTGCCGGCCGTGCGAACTTCAAATCGACCATCACGCTCCAGTACATCCACCATCAGTTCCACGATCTCCGGATCGTCATCCACGACCAATACCTTCCGGCGATCGGCCTCTTCCAGCAAGTCCAGGGGGATATCGTTCTCACGCATAAATTTGATCAGGCTATCCCGAGGGATTCGGCGAAAACGAGACCCCGGCACGCGAAATCCTTCCAGACGACCCGAATCGAAACAACGAATGATCGTCTGTTGACTTATTTTACAGATCGCCGCGGCATCACCCGTGGAAAATACCTTCTTGGTTGCACGATCATTATTTTTCTTGTCACCCTTGGTATTTACATCCATCTCTTTGCCCCTTACGAAACTTTAATACCGAAAATTCTATAAACTGCTTATCTTATCTATACTAACTATCTTATCTACGTTTATACTATCGACGCCACCTTTTACCAACTTAAATCGTCCAGGTCCCGTAACTTCTTAAAATATATGAGTTTAAATCGCTTTATTCCACCAGTCCGTCTAAGCGGAATATCCTGAAATACCTGCAATAATCGTATATAAAACACTTTCCCACTTTTTAATTCGGCAGTTTATCGGTAGTTTAACCAAAAAATCTCTTTAACAATAGCGATATTTGGGAATATAGGTAATTTTACCTGACGGGATCACGTCTGATAAGGAAAGGCTTAAATCTTCAAAAAATTAACAGAAATCCTCTACCCTTTCATGAAGTTACATATCTTAATCTGTTTCGTGGGAAAGTTATTGCTTACTGATTATTTCTTACGTCCGTTTTTTCCGGGCGACCGGCCCAGATAACCACCGAATCATTTTCCACGCAGGCCGATCCGCTCGATGGGAATAGGCTGGAAACCGAGTTTGAGTGCCGGCGAGGTCGGTTTCAGCCGAAAATCCTCCTTCCGGGGATTTGGGGGGAAATCCTGTTTCGCGCCCGCGACGAACTGCGGATCCTCGTCCACCAAGTTGTTCTCCACGATCTGATTTTTTCGGGCGCCGGCATGAATATCATCCCACTTACCGCCGACACAAATATTCCTGACGACCCGATTTCGTTTCGGAGTACCGGGATCGTCATTCAGGATATTCACCAGATTCGGATAGCGTTTTTTCCAGAGCGGATTCTGGTAGGGCATCGATTTCAACCGGGTTCGCAGGGTTCCCCGGGGATCATCAGTGGCCTTTTTTTGCCAGCCCAGTCCTCGGGCGTCGATATGGACCGATGGCGTGCAATCGACAAAAATATTGTTCTCGACTACGTTATCACAGCCTCCGCCGATAAACACAGCACGGGTTACCGCGAAAAATATATTCCCGAAAATCGTGATTCCGCTGGCCTGATC
>CAZNQT010000754.1:0-1556 GCA_964574885.1 uncultured Pirellulales bacterium | reverse complement strand
GCAATGAGAGGGAGCGACTCGGCATCGGCGATATGTCGGGCTTTTTGCATAATCGCCTGGTGCCCGCGATGGACGCCGTCAAAATTTCCGACGGTTACGACCGAGCCGGCAGAAGGTTTGGGAAACACCTCTAAGGAAGAAAACACCTGCATAAAGTTTTAGACTCCTTACCCTCCACCTCGAAGACTCGATGGCAGCCACCCATCGGCGTTTTGGCGAATCGGGAAGTTATGTGACATCAACCACGGACAAGTAAGAACTTGTCCGTGCCACCCGACATATGCACTAATACCCATTCAATAATTGGCAGGCACAGCCTACCCTGCTCACTAAATACTAAACTCGAAATCCGAAACCAATCCCAAGGTTCAAAATTCCAATTTTTCAAACAAAACACCAGCGTCTCGTTACAACGAGGCGTTTATGAGATCCTGCACACGATGGAGGGAGATATTATACTGCGGGACGTCGGCGAGTTTTAAGGCTCTTTGATAATACTGCAAAGCCCTGGGGTAATTTCGCAGGGCTTCGCTGACGAGACCGGCATTATACAAGGCGGCATGATCGTCGGGAAATTCATCGATCGCTTTACGGAAATACTCGCACGCCCGATCGAAATCCCCGTCGGCAGCGGCTTTTCGTCCGAGTTTATCGTATCGACTTTTCCCAAACGCCATCGGGCAGGCAAAGGTAATTTTTTCCGGAAACATCTGGCCGATATAGAAATCCACGGTCCGGCGGAGCACGGCCTGGATGGCAGATTGCGTATCCTCCTTCGTTTGGCCTCGGGAGACGATCGACTGCCTATCGGTTTTCGATTTGGGATCGTAAAGGGTAAACGTGACTTCGGTGTATATGGTGACATTTTCCTTCGGTTTTGAGTCCGTCACTCGCTGGAGAAGCACATTTCCATTAATCCGGAACGGACGTGAATTCTCAGCCGATTCGGTTGAATTTGGTTGAATTTTTGCCAAACGTTGGCTGAGGTACTCCTGCACATATTGAGCATATTGGGCATCCTCCGGATTTGAAGGGGTAAATTTACCCACGCTGGGAACCAGAGCACCCCGGCTGAGTTGATACGCGGGATCCAGGGGTCGAGTCAGGTGAATCACGGTCGGTTTCGGCGTGCAGCCAATAAAGGATACAAGGTTTGTAACTAATGCTATAATAATAAGATGAGAGATATATGGTGATTTTTTGGTATTTTCCATCATATTTCCGATTCCTACAAATAACGGGAGGTAGGATATAGGCAGAAACGACAGGCGGCAAGGGAAAAATCAGTCCCTTGACGCTGATGGGATAAGGACTTAGGGTAAATGAGTAGATATGTAAAAAAGTAAATGAGTAGATGAGAGAGAAGCGAACGGCTAATAACTAACAACAAGAAAGTAATAAGGGTCGAAATTAAGAAGTGTAACTGATTGTCAAATAGAGCTTTATGAAATCTCAAGGAATTAAAGTGGATTAAATTGTTGTGATAACAAGGCGGGAAACACAGCGGGTAGCGATAGGCGGGGCGTGCATAGGGGGTGATGCGCCGATATTGGTAC
>CAZNQT010000753.1:0-1574 GCA_964574885.1 uncultured Pirellulales bacterium | reverse complement strand
TTCCCCATCTGGCTCCACGTCACCGGCTCGATGATCTGGCTGGGGGAGAAGGAAAAAGGGATCGTGCAAGGGGCCGGTAAGATACTTTACTCGTTCGGCAACGACAAGACGGGGGGCCTGCTGGATGAATATTCGGACTTCAATAATATGTACGCGTCGTTTCGTCTGCTCGACTATGCGTGGAACCTGTACGATTATAAGCCGCCGAAACCGGGACGAATGACGGCTATTAAAAATATCATGGCGGTAAAGCCCAATCCATACGCCAGCGAGAAAGTTGAACCGATCGATATCAGCGGGTCCCCGACGCGGTCGTTTAACGAATTCCTGAAAGAAGTGAAACCGCAGGACTACGACACAGTCGGCAAGTCCGTGACCGTAGAACCGGGCCTACGTGAGATCGGTTTTATCCCTACGCGATTTGAGTCGGACGAGAAGGGAAACTGCATCGTGTTACAAAAGAGCGAACCGAAGGTTTCGATCCCGGTTGACGCCAAGTATTCATCGTTGATCTTCCTGCATACGGCGTTTATCAACAATCCGAAGGATCGGGGCGCCAAGAGCGGCATGGGACGATACTGGATCTACGGCTGGCCGTGCGGCGACTACTTTGTGCGGTACGAGGACGGTGAAACCCAGAGGCTGCCGGTGCGCTTGAGTATGAACATACGACGGTTCGATACCAGTACCAAAAATCGCGCAACGAACAACAACCGGTACGTCTATACGATCCAGGATTCGAACCGGAAGGATGTGCACCTGTTTCAGTGGGAATGGGTGAATCCGAGGCCCAAGAAAAAGATCACAAATATCATTATGAAACACGATAACCAACTGGACGTGTCTTTGGTACTGTTTGCGATATCCGGTCGTGGCGTATGGTCGGAAGAAAGGTAAGGATCGTTCCGTCTGATATTGAAAATGGACTTTAGGCTCTTGGTGACGAAAATATGCGCAAAAGGCACAAAATTTTCTACCACCCCCAAGCTCGCGGACTCGCTTGGCGGTGCCACCCATCGCCTATATGGTATCGGATGGTCCGGGCTATGAGGGAAAAACAAAGGGTGAAAACAGTAAAAATCAATACTCATAGAATGATTATCAATACATTCATTTGCTTTTTATTGCTGATGTATTCTGGCGATAGCAGTCTGGCTCTACAGGGGAGTTCGAAACAACACGAAGAGGTTGCTCAAGGGGCCAAGCCTTGTGATTTCGAGAATAGCTCCCGGCCCACGGTTATGCTAACCGGTCAACGGTTAGCCTTTCTGCCAGAAGAGATTAAAACCAAAGAATGGAAGAGGCGGGCTTATCGGGACTCGGTCAAACGAAACGCCGACCGGTGGGTGGATAGAAATATAATCATCCCGAAACGAGCGGGATACGCCCATGCGTTTTTTTGTAAAGACGGCACCCGTTTAGCGTTGCCGGAGGATCAATTGTTCAAGTCGGATACCTACGTCTGTCCGGCGTGCGGGGCTACGTATTCCGGTGACAAATACGACGGGGGGCGGCGGTTCCACGAACATCGCTGGCTGTATTATGCCTGCCGAGATCTGGCCTTGACGGGCGCC
>CAZNQT010000752.1:0-1617 GCA_964574885.1 uncultured Pirellulales bacterium | reverse complement strand
ATAGTCAACGCTTCCGAACTTTACTTTCGCAATCGTACCGCCGTCGGCAGCGTCCTGGCCCACTTCAGGCAGAAGATTGGTCAAAGGTGCATCAGGCAAAGTTCCCGCGGCTACGTAGCTGCGGGCGAAGGTCCCTTTCGCACTGACCGACAGTACGTTGCCGCCCGTCAGCACATCGCCGCCGCCCACCTCCTGTAATCCAAAACCGCAATCGCTGCCGATATCGTACCCCGCCATGATATACGAATCGAGAATATCACCTTTAATATTGACTTTTCCGATAGTGTCGCCGGCGCTCAGGATCGCTTCATTGAGATGGAGCGCCTGGACGCTGATGATCGCCACGCCGGCCCGGGCGCTGCCGCTGAAACTGCCGGACTTACTGCTGATATTAATAATCTTCCCCGCCGCTGCCAGTCGGCTGGTTATATCTCCACCGGCATAGATCCCCATTATATCCGCCAGTCGCGCCTGCACGTCGGCGCCAAAATCTCCTGCGTTGATCTTTACTTTGCCGATGGCATCCGCGATCAGGGCGCCGTCGGCATACGAATTGGCGTTAAACTGTTTCACCGCGCCCGTCAGATTGAATTCGACGTCACTGCCGATTTGATCCGCTTTGAGTACGAATCCCTTGGTATTCGCCGCCGCGGTTATCGTTGAACCCTCCGCAATGTCGTCGATCATTATGGCGCCGAGACTGCCCGTCAGATTGATATCGCCCGCCAGATCGATATTCTTGCCCGTCAATTTGCCCAGGCTCTCGCCGCTCAGGTTGCCGATCTCAGCGCCGTCTGTCGAACCGCCCTTGGCCGTAATACTCAAAGACGTGGCCGGCGTACTATCCGTTAAATAAATAGCCATCGGATAAATATCGGCGCCGGTTACTTCAACGCCTTTTTTCGAGGACTGAGCCTGGGCGTCACCGGAGAAATATATCTTACCTTGCCCCTTGGACAGTTTCAGCGTTACCAGGGAACCATCGGCATCGTAATACGTGACGGCTTTCGCCAGACCGTCGCCAAAATCAACTTCGACGGTCTCCGGCATTCCTTCAACCACAACCGGTTCCGACCAATATACCGTCACCGGGGCGTTGGTCGTGTCCACAATCTCCGCATAGACGTAATAGCTGCCGGGGACCACGTTCATGGTGTCCCAGACGACCGTGCCATCGGCCGTGGGCACGACATCAACGGCAAAGGCTGCCCCATCCGCGTCCTGATCGTCCGTATCGTAATAAAAGTTGATAACCGTTTCGTCGTCCGACCAATCCGCCGAGTAATTGATCGTCACCTCCTGGTTCCAGGCGTCATTTTCCACATCGGTAATATCGACGCCGGGCAGAGCCGCCTGCGTCAAACCGGTTATCGTTAAATCCGTTAATGCCTCCGCACTGATAAATCGAATCGACCAGGCGCCCGCTTCCGGCTCGTGCACATAGACGGCTTTCCCCTGCGTATCCGACATGGCCTCGACGATAAAAACATCATCCAGACTGTCAAAGTCATCTTCCGCGTAGGTATGGCCTTGCGGATCGGTAATTTCGACCGTTACATTATCGCTGGGATTTTCCCAATCCGCTCCCATAAGCAGCCACGGGGTATTGGGCTCCAC
>CAZNQT010000751.1:0-1629 GCA_964574885.1 uncultured Pirellulales bacterium | reverse complement strand
ATTCCGGCGGATTTTGCCGACGGCGTCGATGATAACACCACCTATACGGGGGGAGCGATGATCTCGGTGGACGGCGGCCAGATCTCTCATCGAGACACATCCAGCCAAGGCGATGTGGATAATGTCGGGGGGGTGGTGTTGCAGGACGTGGCCCTGGATACGGCCGGGCACGTAATCTCGCTGGGCTCGTATAATCTGGACAATCGTTACTTTACCGAGATCGAACAGGAAACGAGCGGCGGGTCCCAATTACATTGGGATAATTTAATCAATGTCCCGGCCGGTTTCGCTGACGGCGTGGACGACGTGGGCGCCGGCGACACGGATTGGATTCTTTCCGGCAGTAATATGTATTCGGGCGTGACGGGTAACGTGGGCATCGGTACGAGCAATCCGCAGACGAAATTAGCCGTCGAATGGAATGCGGCGAATAACTCTAATCCGATCGCCGAAATTAAGACTAGCGGAGTCAATTCCGAGGCCGCCCTTCGATTTAAAAATGCCGTGAACCACTTTTTTAACCTGGGGATGACCGGCGACAATGAATTTGCCTTGGCGTACGATAATAACATCTCCCAAGGGTCCGATCTGTTGCGGATCACGCCGACCGGCGATGTCGGTCTGGGAGTGCTTGCGCCCACGGCCAAGCTGGATGTCGCGGGGGATCTCCATCTCTCCGGTCAGGCGAGCATCGGAACGACGGCCCAGCAACAAAGACTGGAAGTGGGGGATATCGGCGATACGTTTAATTATGTTCGCATTGGCGCGGCCAGCTTTTCGGGGATTATGTTTTACGACGGCGAAGGGTCGCATAGCGGCCTGATTCGCTACGACCATAATGATGATTTTATGGAATTTGAGACCCGAAGCGGCAGCAGCACCTCCGAACGTATGAGGATTACCTCTGACGGCAACGTCGGGATCGGGACAGAAGAGCCTACCGCCAGACTCGATGTCGTGGGTACCATTCGGATGGAAGATGGCAGCGAAGCGGACGGCAAGCTGATGGTTTCGGATGCCGACGGTAACGCGGCGTGGAAACAGGGATCGTATTATACGATAAGCGAAAACTTAAATACTACCCATGTGGATGCCACAAGTACCTGGCAAAAATACGATGATTTGCTCACCTTCACCAAACATCATGACGCCACGACTATCGAAGTGATTCTAAACACAAACGCTTACAGTGGTATATTTTCCACGGCCAATGTTGCCGTGCAATTTGAAGTCCGGATTGATGATAATGCTAGCGAACTAGCCAATAGAGCCGTTATCCGTACCTCGGATACCCATGAGTTTATTTCGATCCTGGCGGTGTTTCAAGACCTCAGCGCCGGCAGTCATACGGTAAGTGTGTGGGCCAGAACGGGTATTAATTCCGCAACACAGGTACGTTTAGATACGGGTGGATATGGGGGCAGGATCCTGGTGAAAGAAGTGTGGTAAGAAATTACGACGAAAGACGAATACCCTTATTAACCGAGAAGATAAATCCATGAAACGAAACCTTCCATTGAGTTTACCCAGGGTACTCATTGCCGCGACACCTGGCTCAATTGGTAGATAACAACAATACATAATAATTGTTGGTTTCAAACCATATTACATAAGGAGAGAAATTATGCG
>CAZNQT010000750.1:0-1716 GCA_964574885.1 uncultured Pirellulales bacterium | reverse complement strand
GCGTTAAACCATGCCTAAGCTTCGCGTAGGCATGCCACCCTACTTATTTGAATTGAAGTAAACGGTCGGCGGCCAGTTTAATGTCGCCGATGCGGTCGTCGCCGGCTTCACGTTCGATCCCCAGAACCCCGTCGAATTCCAGCTCGCGGAGGATGGTGAGAAATTTATTGCTTTCGACTTTACCTTCGCCCCAGGGGACTTCGGCGCCCCAGCTTCCGGGAGTTTCAGTGGGCAGGGCGTCTTTGACGTGAATGTGTTTGATCCATGGTGCGAGGACTTTTACCGCCTCTTTGGGTTCGCCCTTGCCGTAGAGAATGATATTGGCCGGATCAAAATTCACCGCCACCGCCGGATGATTCAGCGTTTCCAGGAACTCGCGTAATTCCTCAGCGGTTTCCTGCCCGGTTTCTAAAAGCAGGGTAATCTGTTTGTTACCGGCGGCGTCCGCCAGCGTGCGAATACGCTCGTAGAATTTTTTCACGTAGGCCTCATCCGAATGATCGATAAAGCCGGCGTGCATCGTGAGGTATTTCACTCCTAGAGCCACGGTGACCTCCACGGCCCCGAGAAACAACCGGCGATTTCGTTCCCAACAGTCATCGGGGGCAATCCCGCCGGTGACCTTGATGGCGTCCATGGTGGAATAATCCTCCTGGGGGAAATCGATCATCGTGCTGTAGATGTTCCAGTCCTGCTGCTGCATGGTTTTCAGGACGGCGCCGGATTCATCTTCCACGGCGGGCCGCACCGCCAGGCTCACGTTCTCGATGCCCAATTGCCGCATCGCCTCGACCACGCCGGGCACATCTCGCTGTAACGACCAACTGCAAACGCCTATAGGCCAATTTCCGCACTGCATCATAAATACCTCCAATCTAAATGATTCTGCCCATATATACGTGGCGAGACTATACCATATTGAACCTCACGGCTCAAGGAGATATCTATTCCGGTTTTCGCCATCCACCTATAGATAATGAGCAATACAAAAGGGATTTTTTGTGGTCGATGCAGATATGTGTGTGTCAAGTTTCAGGTTTCAAGGTCGAATTCCACCCCCAAGCTCGCGGACTCGCTTGGCGGTGCCACCCGTCGTTTTTGTGGCTAGAAAAGCAGGCTAAGCCAAAGAAACGGCTTTTCCGGTACGCAGAGATTCTTTTTCGGCGGCCACGATGCGGACCGAATCGCGCGAGCCGGTCAGAGTGGTTACCGGTTCCACCTCTTCACCCTGGATTCGTTTGGCGAAATGTTCCGTCTGGAGAATGTACCCGTCTTTACCGTCCACCTTGGGTGTGAAGGCCTTGCCGTCGGCGGGGCAGACGCGAAACGCCGGCTCGCGCGTGCAGTCATAGGCCAACGTCGCCTTTTCCAGAACGAGGTTAAAACTCATCTCGAAACCGAACGATCCCATCATGGCCCAGCCGCCCTCAGCAGTGATAGCCATATTGTCGTCATAAAGATAATGCGTCACCACGTGGGCCGTACTGCCGGAAATCGGCGCCCCGAAACTCTGTACGGCTTTGGGAACTCCCAGGAGATACTGCACGTAATCCGTATCGTGGATGTGCAGATCGAGCACCATGCCGCCGCTGCGGGTTTCATCCAGGAACCACCGGTCCCCCCAGTTCGGCGGCGCCCCCAGTCGCTGCAACGTCGCAGCGATTACCTTGCCATACTTGCCGCTAGCGACGATTCGCTTGGCTTCAGCGTATTCCG
>CAZNQT010000749.1:0-1748 GCA_964574885.1 uncultured Pirellulales bacterium | reverse complement strand
ATTTTATGTGGAAAATGCGCCGGTTTATGTTGCCGTTACCTGGCCCTGCCCATCGACACGCCTGAGGATAAAGGCGATTTCGACGATATCCGCTGGTACCTGACCCACGAAGGGATCAGCATATTCGTCGAGGACGGCGACTGGTACATCAACATCGCCAACCGCTGCAAGTACCTCAACAAGGACAATATGTGCGATATCTATGAGACCCGACCCCGCATCTGCCGGGGCTACGAGGAAGAGACCTGCGATTATCACAGCGGCGATTACGGTTACGATCTCTACTTCAGCAGCATTGAAGAACTCGACGAATACCTGGCAAAGAAAGGCAAAAAGAAAAAGGCGAAAGGGAAAAAATAGTTCACAGTCTTCAGTCCACAGCCGGTAAATGGTAGGCACAGCCTACCCTACGTGAAATATTTTTAATCCGGGTAATCTGTGAAATCTGTGGTTTCATTTTTTTGTGTTAAAAACTATGGCGAAAATTGCTTCCGTAAAAGGTACCCGCGACTTCTACCCCGCCCGGATGGCGATCCGCAACTGGATCGTCGATGGCTGGCGCAGCGCTTCGCTGCGCAACGGCTTCGTCGAATACGACGGCCCCATCTTCGAATACCTGCAGCTCTATACCCAGAAAAGCGGCGAGGAGATCGCCGGCCAGTTATTTTCCCTGACCGACCGCGGCGGACGAGATCTGGCCATCCGACCCGAAATCACCCCCACCCTGGCACGCATGGTCAACCAGCAGATCAACTCCCTCCCGCGTCCGATCAAGTGGTTTTCCGTCCCGCGCCTCTGCCGCGCCGAACGACCCCAAAAGGGGCGCCTCCGGGAATTCTTCCAGTGGAACATTGATATCATTGGTTCTGATTCCGTACTCGCCGATGCCGAATGTATCTATACCGCCGTCGATTACCTGCGAAGTATCGGACTCACTTCTAATGATGTCGTGGTCAAAATTTCTTCCCGCGCCATGCTCGCTGAATTACTCAAAGGTATCGGCTTCACCGAAGACCAACTCGAAGTGATCTACGCTCTACTTGACAAACGCCCTAAAGTCCCGAAAGATACATTTATTAAGATGGCCGAGGAACAAATTCCGGATTCCGCTTTACGCGAAAAACTTATGCAAATCTTACCCCTCACTCTACCGGAATTAATGTTAAAAATTCCCGTTACTGCCAAGTCTGCCTTGGAAGAATTGATACTCTTATTTGACGATTATTTTGAGACAATGGGAATTAAAGACTATTGCACTTTTGATATGAATATTGTTCGAGGATTAGACTACTATACCGGCCCCGTTTATGAAATCTTCGATCGCCAACAGCCCCTCCGCGCCCTTTGCGGCGGCGGACGATATGACAACCTCCTGGAAGGGCTCGGCGGGCCGAAAGTTCCCGCCACCGGATTCGGTATGGGCGACGTCGTCCTCGAAATCATGCTCCGGGAACGAGGTCTCCTGAAAGCCGAAACCTATCAGGCGGACTTTTTCGTCATTGACGCCGATTCGGAATTGTTCGATAAGGTCCTCGAAGTTACCAGCCGATTACGCGCCCAGGGTTTCTCCGCCGCATTTACTTACAAACGCCTCGGCATTGGCAAACAACTCAAGCAGGCCTCCGAACTCAACGCCCGCTGCGCTGTCATTGTCGGTGCCGAAACTCAGACCCAGAACGAAATCACTCTGAAAAACCTCGCTACCGGCACTCAACAAACCTGTCTCTTATACACATCTCCGATCAAAC
>CAZNQT010000748.1:0-1754 GCA_964574885.1 uncultured Pirellulales bacterium | reverse complement strand
GTCGAAGTTGTGAATCTTGGCGCCCAAGGCGTCCTCCAGATCGATCTCCTCGCCGTTGTTGTCCAGGGAGCCGAGGTAAGGCCCGATCTTCGTACCGGTGAAACCGGGATAACGAGTGTCAAACGCCGTCTCGTTCTTATACACGACTACGTAGTCGCCTGAATTCAGCTCTACCGAATCGTCGAAGGTATATTCAACACCGTTGGTAAAACTGACCAGGTTCAGGTTGATCGTCTCGGCGCCGATGTTTTTCAGTTCGATAAATTCGGCATTGGGATCGCCGGAGGGATGATACATAATTTCGGTGATGCGTAAATTTTCTTTAACAGGATCGACCGAAAAGACGGCTTCGTTTAAGGCGCTCCAGGTGTCTCCGTTTTTAGAACGGGCTTTGACGTGGGTGCTTTCGGTAAGCGGTATGGCGCCGCCATATATGGTTGCGCCCGCGTGAATCGTCCCACCGAATTCTCGGGGATCGGAACCGTCGAGGGTATATAAGATAGTATCGGAGGCGCTCATCGTCAGATTGAATCCTTTGGGGACATAGCCACCGTGTTGATTAAATACCGGCGCGTTGATATCGGGATACAGGTTATGGTTTTTGAGATGATCGATAAAGACATCCGTGCGGTAAGGAAAATAATCCGAAAGCAAACGGTCTCTCTCCGCACTCCAATCGGATTGTGTGTAGGAAGGTGATTGATGTAAGTCCCCCCAGCGCGCCGATTCTGCCACGATGGCGCGATCGATTTCATTAGATCGGAGGTTGAAACGTTCGACGGCCTTTGCGACCGTCAGCGCCCCATTATTAAATAAGTGTTTATGGGCATGGTCGGCAAAGCGCATTACGAATTCCGCGTTATTGCGCAGGGCGCCGAAGAATCGAGACGGTTTGCCGTCATGATTGTTGAAATTGGCAATGGCGTCCCAATAGGGATCGTCGCTGGCGTAACCATCTGCCAAGGTATGTTCGGCATCCCAGATAAAGTTTTTGAAAAACGCTCCCAGCGGATAACCGCCGGGGTACCGGATTCGAACGCCGGCCGCGCGCCAGTTATTTCCGTTGCCGCCGGCCCAGTCTATATTGCCGTTGTAGAACTGATTGAGAATGAAGTCGCACAGGTTATCCACGTCGATCCAATTGTGCATGTCCAGGTACCAACTGTTGTCATATGCTCTGCTGTCGCCGGAGTTGGCCATAGCGATGGCGGCATACCACGCCAGGAGGTCGCCGTCGATAGCCTCCGATTGATTGATGGAATCATAGTTTTCCTTCTCGCCGCCGAGATATTGGGCCATAAACGAAGCGTCCGGGCGCTCCAGCATGTCGTAGAGCCCCCAATACAGGCCGTTCACGTATAAATGTACGAACCGACCATGCGTGGTGAGCAGCCCCATATCGCGTTCCGTGTCGTGACACCATTGATCGCGAAGGTAGAGAGCATGAATACGCAGGTATTCTCGAGGATCGATCCAGGCGACATCCGTACCGCATTTAAAGACGATGGTATCGAATCGATCCATCTTCGAATCCGGGAACAGTTGATATTGAAGTTTAGTGGGGCCATAAATATCTTTGAATAAGGCGCGGAATCCATGTTTTTTATAATCCGGGCTGCGTCCACCGCCACCCTGGATTCGGAGTCCGCAGTTGACCTGGAATCCCTTACTGCCGTCCGGATGAATCAGTTCCAGCGAACAGGGTCTTTCCCAGGCAAAGCCTTCCTGCGTGGGGTTGGCATAGATGCCGGTGC
>CAZNQT010000747.1:0-1765 GCA_964574885.1 uncultured Pirellulales bacterium | reverse complement strand
CCGCTAACGCTCCGATTGACGTCTATGCCATCGACCGCGCCTATTGGCGCTCCCTCTGGTATAATCCGAAGAATTAACCTATTGGATATAAATATTTGTTAAGGGAAAGATCATGTCGATGCGAACAAAGATCACTGTTCTTCTGACCGGTTTTATGCTGCTCAATTCCTATTCATCCGGCTTGGCACAGGGAAAAAAGAATCTAATTCAAAATCCCACCTTCAAACTAAAAGAGGGCGAAACGTTCCCTTCCCACTGGTCGATCTGGAAACCGATCTGGGAATCCGCCGCTTGTGAGATCAAACCTATCGAGTATGGTTTGCAGATGCGCTCTTACCCGAAACCGTATGCCGTTGGTGGCGTGACTCAGGAAATAAAAAATATTCAAGGTGGTAGGGCCTATGCATGTAACGCCGAATGTCGAATCCGCCAATTCCATACTCCTTATCAATCCGTTCTTATGCGCGTGACCTGGTTAAAAGACAAACGAAAGTTACACCCCGCCGGTATGCTCGTCAGTAAAGGCAGCCGTGGTCATCATCCAGCCGATTACCGCCTACATGATGTACTCGTCGCGCCGGAAGAAGCCAACGGCGCTCTCATATCCCTGGAAGTCAAATGGACGCAAGGAGGAACCGTTACCTGGAATCAGGTAGGTATGTTCGAAACGGACAAACCCGAACCGCGCAAGGTGAAAATCGGGACCGTATATTTACGCCCTCGAAACAGTACCCCTGAAAAAAATCTTAAGCTGTTCTGCAAACAAGTTGATGCCGCCGGAACACTGGGACTGGATATCGTCTGCTTGGGTGAAGTCATTCGCATGGTGGGCGCCGGCGCCACCCTGAACGATGTCGCCGAATCCATTCCCGGATCCGCCAGTCGGCAAATTGGAGATGCTGCCAAAAGGAACAACCTTTGGGTGGTAGTAAGCCTCGCTGAAAAAGTGGGAGATGACGTCTTCAATACGGGAGTGTTATTCAACCGGCAGGGTGAAATAGCCGGCAAATATCACAAAGTCCACCTGCCGCGCGAAGAATGGAAAAAAGGCGTAAGACCGGGGGATGCCTATCCTGTATTCCATACAGATTTCGGTACGATTGCTATCGAGATTTGCTATGATTGGTTCTTCCCCGAGACGGAGGGGATATTCGCCCGGAGAGGCGCCGAGATCATTTTTGCTCCTACCTGGGGCAATACTCTGCCCGATGAGGATGGATGCGTCAACGGTCAAACCACCTTTCGCGTTCGTGCTCGCGACAATGGCGTCTATATGGTCCCCTCGGTATATAGTGGCAACAGCATGGTGATTGATCCGATGGGACGCATCCTCGCATCCAGCAATGGCAAAGAAGGCCTCTTCTGGGCCGAAGTGGACTTAAACAAACGCGAACCCTTGGAATGGGTAGGCCACTGGCGTTCCATCGGCCCCCGACATCGCATGCCACATACCTACAACGAATATTAATCCGTTGCTGTTGCGGAAAAGAAAAAAGTGTGCCACGGCTGTGTCAGCCGTGCGGATACGTCGTACGAAATCTAGAAAAGCATCCCTAAGCTTCGCGTTGGTATGTCACACTTTTTTCGCAGTAAGTATTAATTAGTTTCGATCATCTGCGCATTCTGATCCCAAGGCTCCATCTGCTTGAGTTGCTTGGCTTTCAATGCACGATAACAATCCGGCAGATCGAAGGACTTTAAAATATTAGGCGGCAGGCAGGACAGCGGCCAGGCTTACCTCTCCGATTCCGCGATGGCCGTGTAT
>CAZNQT010000746.1:0-1780 GCA_964574885.1 uncultured Pirellulales bacterium | reverse complement strand
ACCAAGCTCCGTCGCGTCGGCAGCGCCAGCGGCGAAATTCTCGCCCGTCAGTCAAGACGGAGAATTAGTACTGTTTGACGCGGGAATCCATGACATATCGGCGATCCGGAATTACACCGCTAGTTGGCAGAAAGGGAGTGATTTGAGGCCGATTGTGAAGCCTGTCGAGAAGGATGGGCGGAAATTTGTGGAATACGCCTACCGGGGTAAGCAAGGCTCGGCCTGTTCCACGTTCTGGTTTGAAAAGGCGCCCGCGCCGGACGAAGGTATGGTTTACCGCGGGATTCGGTTCACCATCGATTATGACAAAGACGATTTTGCCAAGGTCTCCGCGAAAGCGAGCTTTACCGACGGTACGAGCCTGGATGCGCCCCTTACCCTGGAGCCCGGCTGTAAGGACTATGACTTCACCAAAGGATTCCGCAGAGCGAAGACCCCCATCAGGTGGAGCGCGCTCAATTACGTCTGGCTCTCGGCCCGAGCCGACGGTAAGGGAAATTCTTTATGTTTTCGCTTGAAGCGAATGGTGATGATCCAGGAGAACTCCGCAGACCTCGCCCGGACGTCGGCTAAGGGAGTCTTTGACGATGGGAATGGGCCCGACCGATTCGGAGAGCGACTTTTTAATCCACGTTTGAAGCAAATCCGATGGCTGGAGGGCGAATTTCCGGCCAGGCGACATGCCCGATTGTATCTGGGGCGGGATGCTTCGAGGCGGACACGAAGGACCGCCGGTCTGTTCGTGGAGCAGTATCATGCGCACACCGGCGTGAACCTGGAAACGCTGTCAGTTAACGGAGCGTATCCTCAAACCGGGATCGTGCTTCAGGTGGCGGACACGGCGAACTACAACGGTAAACCGGTCAAGCCCCGAAGGGAAGGCTATTGCTTACACGTTGAATCGAATCGCGTTGTGATCACGGGATTCGACGAACCGGGTCTGTACTATGGAATGGTAACTTTCTTTCAGTTGATGAAGAACTCGATGCGGATCGAGGATTGCATGCCGGCGCCGTGCGTGGAGGTTTATGACTGGCCCGATCTGCCTAACCGGCTGGTAAGCGCGCAGGGTACGGGCGCTTTCAAGAACCAGAAACCGAAGGATAATTTCGGCATCGAGTACATGATGGAGTGGACCGACCGTTTCGTGGCGGGTCAAAAAGCGAATATATTGTTCTGGGATCTGTCCTCACGCGTGCGTTACCAGCGCCGCCCGGAATTCAACGGCAGCGAGCGGATCTATTCCTTGGAGGATCTGGAACGTTTCGGTCAATTTTGTCGCGACCGGTTTGTGGAGGTGTGTCCCGCCTGGCAGGTAGGCGGTCATGCCGACTGGTGGCTGCTCGGCTACCACCCGGAACTGCGCGAAAAGGGCTTCGCCACGCAGGCGGATGTTACGCATCCGGAGCACAACAAAATCGTATTCAATTGTATGCTCGACGTGATCGAATCGCTCCGGTGCAAATATGTTTCTCCGAAGAGCGATGAATGGTGGGGAAAGCGTAAAGCAGGCGAAACACCGGAACCACTGCTTCAAGGAAAGACCCGGGCGGAGGCGTTCCTGGATTTCCACGTTCAGCTCAACGAGTGGCTCGCTCCCAAAGGCATCACGATGTTGATGTATCACGATATGCTGGTTCCCTATCACAACGGCAAGAAGTACGACCTTTACAAAATTGTGGATCGGTTTCCGAAAAATATTATTATCAATTACTGGGGGGGCTACGACATCGACAAAGGGATTGCATTTTTGGCAGAACGAGGTTTCCCCATCTGGCTC
>CAZNQT010000745.1:0-1797 GCA_964574885.1 uncultured Pirellulales bacterium | reverse complement strand
ATCCACCCGATAACATTACCGGGATTCGACGCGATCTTTTTCAGGGCGCCGGTCGGCAGATCCAGATGATAGACATCGTGGAGTTTGGGATTCTCTTTATTCATCGCGATCAGGATTTCATTTGGAAAACGCTTATTCGTCGCCGTAACGCGTACCTGCACCTTCTCAAACGGCGTCAAGTCCCGTATCTCGTCACTAATCAGGTCAACGCTGTACAGCCTCCAGTTCTCATCTCCCCCTTTATCCTGAAGATACAGAATGTGTTTGCTGTCATACGCCCAGAAGTAGATGCGAATACCCCGATCGGCATCTTTCGTCACCACCCGATCGTCGTCTTTACCGATGGTCTTCACCCAGACGTTCAACACATTATCTTTCGGGGCGATATAGGCCATCTGTATCCCGTCCGGAGATATCTGCGGAGATGCCTTCACCGGATTCCCGAACAGCACCTTCCGCGGTATTAGTTTCGGTTGGGGCTGCGCGCATCCGGCGAAAAATAGTCCCAAAACACATAAACAAAATACGCACGTTTGAAATAGTTTGGACCGCCTCATCATTGTTCCTTTCGTTCAGACGTAATTATTCCTTTTGCAATTCTTGTGCCAACAAGGTAGGTTCGACAATGTGCATATTATTCAGCAGAGGTTCGGTATATTGGATGTCCCCGAACTCCTCCTGGTTGAAATGGTGCTGCCTCCCGACGTGATTGTTCCAATCCACGCCCTCCGATAAAAATCCGTGCGGTCCGTGATGATGCTGGGCCGCCGCCCGGAGAATCGTCAATCCATCGTACAGGTAATCCTTGTTCTTTGTATCCTGGTACGCCTCCAGGTACGCCAAGGCCGCCTCGGCGTTCTCCCACAAATACGACGTATCCCACGTCCGCTCCATATACAACAGTCCCTTTGTTTTAACGCCGTTCCGATCTTGAATCATCTTAAATTGATCGAGTCCTTTCAAGCAGACCTCGTAGGCAAAATCGCGCACCTTCTCGTCGTGTAAGAGCCTGGCTGCCTGTCGCAGCACCCGAAACGCCACCGAATAACAGACGTTTTCATGTTCATCGTAGGTATCGTGGTTCATACTGCCGAAAATCCCCCCCGCTTCCATGAAAACCTTTATCAGGCGTCTGATTTCCTTTCGATAATCTGCCAATCCGCGCTGCGTCAGGCCCGTGTATAACTGGATCACAAATAATCCGTCGCCACTTTTCTCAAATAAGGGATCGTTCCCTCCCTCTGGAGTTTTACCGTAAGGCATACCGTTCGGCCTGCTGCGCCGCGGAATCCATCCGTTCGAGGCCCGCACTACGTTGTTCTGTATCCACGCTGCGTTCTTGTTCGCTATCGAATACATCTTCTCCTTACGCACGCTATCGACAATATCTCCGAAGAGGAGCATCTGATAGGCAATCTTGGCCATCGAACCGGCGCAGAACCAGTCGCGATTATGTTTGTAATTCAGACAAAATTGGTTTTTCACCGTATCGCGGTACCCGGTGATGAATCCGGTTTCATAATTTATAAATCCGTCTTCGAGCACGTGATCTAATAATAACAGGGCTTGCTCCTGCCAGAGTTTTTTTTTAGCGTTTCACCGAGACGATACATCTCATACGCCCCCCCTACCGCGTTCGCCGCCCACCCCGGACCCTCCAGATTCCCGAATTCGTGCCAACTCATCACCGAACCGTCCGGTTTCACAAAACTCGACTTACTGCACAGCTTGTACCCGTACGGGATCAGCGTAAACGATGCAAATATCAACGAATCCAGCGCCGAATCCAGAATCGTA
>CAZNQT010000744.1:0-1797 GCA_964574885.1 uncultured Pirellulales bacterium | reverse complement strand
TCCTGCCACTGCAACGCCGTAAGGGACTCGGTGCTCTCCGGTTGAAGGACGGTGAGCACGGTTTCACGAAATTGGTACAGGCTTTTCACATAATAGGGATTGATGTCATCCTCGAACCAGAGTTCCCGGTCCGGCCGCGCTTTCGCCAGAGGCGCCTTGCGCAGCACCTCTTCAATGACGACGGGATCGTCGAAATCCAGGTTGGCGAGTTCCGTTTCGGTCCACCCCATCTGCTTGACAAACTGTTCGTCGAGGACCAGTGCTTCGCACTGAGCGAAATATTGATCGAGCTTGCTGCGCACCGATTCCAGAATTTCATACGTCGGTATGGTTTTTTCGCCCAGGGGCATGATCTCGGTTTTGGCGCGCTTACTCGGGAGCTGACCCTGGCCGAGCCAATCCAGGTACTGTCGGGATTCGTGCCGAAAGACTTCCAGCTTCCCCGCGTCGATCCCGGCCTGACCGGCGGGATGAAGGATACCGCCGGTCGTAGCGATGATATCCCGGATGAATTGCTGGACGTCCGGATCGTCGGCGGCTTGCGGCAGGACCACGCCCGCTTCACTGACAGGCTGGGCCTCGATCGCGGATTTGATCTTCCGAACCTCCTCCAGCGTAACCGCTCCGAGATCGACCTTCTCTTGCTGGGCCAAAACCTTACCCCCGGCGTTATAAATCCTTTGCCCTTCGTCACTTACGGCATTAACGGCCGACAACTGTAAAAATTGGGTTTGTTTTGTAATTTTACTATGATCCTGGAGGATATCGAGCAGCCAATGGACCGCCTGCTTGACTTCGCGGCAGGTGACCCGACCGGTCTGATCGGCGTCGAGCAGCGACAGGAAGGTGGGATCGCCGTGAACCGTACTGAGCGGCGCATTGGTAGCGACCCACAAAGCTTCGTCCAGGTCGAGTACGTTCGCGAGGTCCTCTGCGGTTTCGATCTGGAGATGATAGGATCGTCCAATGCGTTTGAACTTCATAGGATTCTCTTGGGTCATAACGTTGCCCCTATGGTAATCTGAGATATGAGGATATCTTAACATAGAAGATATGCCTACGCAAGCGAGGGCATGGTGCTATAAGAGGAGTGGATAGTTGTGAATTGTGGGTAGTGAGTCAATAGCTTGACAATTGAAGGTGGGGGAATTAGGATTATTTTCATTATGTTAGATTGGTTATTAGGAACGAGGTCAAAGATGAGGATAACGCTACAGTTTCTGGGCGGGGCGCAGAATGTGACGGGTTCGCGATATCTGCTGCGAGCAAACGGGAAGAACCTGCTAATCGATTGCGGGCTGTATCAGGAACGGCAGTTTCGGGAGCGGAACTGGGATGCGTTACCGATCCCGGCGGGCGAGGTGGATGCGGTCTTATTGACGCATGCACACGTGGATCACTGCGGATGGCTGCCCAAGCTGGTGAAGGAGGGATATCAGGGCAAGGTGTATTGTACGACGGCGACGGCGGAGATCGTGCAGATCGTGCTGCTGGATTCGGGTCATCTGCAGGAAGAAGATGCGGCCTACAAGAAAAAGCGACACCAGAGGGAAGGGCGCGAGGGCCCTCGTCCGGTGGAGCCGCTTTATACAGTGGAGGACGCTGAGGCGTGCACCGGTATCTACGCTCCGGTGAGATACAAACAAACCACGGAGATTACGGAGGGGATTACAGCGACGTTTTTCGATGCGGGCCATATTCTCGGGGCGGCGATGATCAAGGTGAAGATCGAAAAGAACGGTGAGAGTCGCTCGATCCTGTTTTCCGGGGACGTGGGGCGGTGCAATAAACCAATCC
>CAZNQT010000743.1:0-1800 GCA_964574885.1 uncultured Pirellulales bacterium | reverse complement strand
TCCATATATAGGAGCAGTTTAACCGCAAAAAGTTCTTCGGAAAATCAGGTTTTTACGGTATAGGTTGACGAGTGAGTAGGAATCGGCGATAATTTAAGGCTGGTGCGGGCTGGTTTTGGTAACTATAATGACGACAACGAAATATGACACTAAATACCGACGTGAAAATTGATCTGGAACAGTTTCTCAGTAAGAAATCTTAGTATATTGGCGTTTATCGGCGGTTTCATTTCTGGGCCGCCGCAGCTTTCGCGGTTTTCTTTGGTGCTTGCGAATCGGGATTCCTTTTCTGAACTTCCCGGTACCCTGTAGGAATCTCGGGTGTAAAAACTGTTTCATTCAGTTCGACGTCCCACTGAAAGTCTTTGAGAATACGCTTTTGGCGGACGCCGTTTTTACCGCCGAGGGGCAGAGTGAACTCGAATTCCATTTGCACCGGCAGTTGGCTCTTCCGACTGGCCCAGATGCGAAAAATCGGATCGCCGAATGGCGCGAGTTCTTTGCCTTCGATTTGAATTCCCTCCACTTCGACGTTATTAATTTTCGTGCCGCCGATGGAAACGTAACTCATTTCCGTTTTGAGTTTTTTCAGCATATCGCGAGGATCGTTTACCTGCTGCATTTGCCGGAACACGGTTTCGGTCATGGGAATCCTCTGATAGGTCTTTTCTTCATGATCCAGCGCCATCATAATTTGTTTGGTCGCCAGAAAATAGACGTTGCCCCGTAATTTGCCGTTCACATACACATCTTGGCGTTTGCCGTATCGGGAGGAAATGTAGATCGTAGCCTCTGTGTCCGGCAGACCGGGAATCTCCTCTACCCCTTCAGGCCGTTCGTAGGTGGTTTGCTCCCGGCAGAGTACGGTTGGAATGTTACTGGCTCGTTCGGCCATCTCGGCCCAGGCAATATTGGCGCCGTTCGGGATACTGACAAAAAGATAAACGCCTAAACCGACCGCAAGAAGTAAAACCGCCGCGGTTGCATATCGAACGTATCTTTTTTTCATGAGTCTTCTCCATAAAATAGAAGGTTGAGTTCGTAAGGAAACTGGATTTCGGGGGGAGGATTCCTGCAAGGCGGACAGGGCCTGTGGATACTTGGTTTGCCACTGTCCGAAATCGGGCTGAACTTCTTCCGCTCGTAACGCCCGGCGAATCCCTTTATCCAACTCATTTGCGTTTTCCTGAATGTCCATTTTATGTCTCCAGGATTTGTTTGGCGCCTAATTTCTTTTCGATCTTCCGCTTGGCACGAAACAATCGACCGTGAACCGCCCGGGCAGATATTCCCAGGACCTCGGCGATCCTCTCGTTGGACAGGTTGGTGTAATAGCGCAACACGATGACTTCCCGGTGCGAATCCGGTAACTGCCAAATCGCCTTCCGAATCAAACCGTCTCGCTCCGCATCTTCCATCGTCGGTTCACAGGGATTCTCATCCATAAACGCTATCTCACCGACCTTTCTCCGTGTCCGATTCCATTGACACGCGACGTTTCGGCAGATACTCCCCAGCCAGGCGGTAAATCGCTCCGACTTTCGCAGTTGGATCAACTTGTCGCATGCTACGGCAAACGCTTCCTGTGCTGCGTCTTCAGCTAAATGTCGGTCTGACAACTGGCTATAGGCCAGCGCTACCATCGATCCGTAATACCGCTCATACAGGCGGGCAAAGCTCTCCACGCCGCCCCGCCTGGCCGTCTCTACTAATTGTGCCGGGTTGGAGTCTCTCACGTCTTCTCGTTTTCCGGAAACGGTTGTCCGATCCACTTGTCTAACCTATAGTGTTTTTTATATG
>CAZNQT010000742.1:0-1802 GCA_964574885.1 uncultured Pirellulales bacterium | reverse complement strand
GTGTACGCCAGACTCATCAATCCTGCCAGACTGGTATAGAGTATGATAAACAGGGCCGCGATGATGGTGGCCTGTTTCGTCGAGAGAAGCGATTGGCCGGAGGCGTTGGTAAAAATAACTTCGAGAACAGCGCCGCCGGCATTGAACTGATAACTTACAATGACCATATACGCAATGATTAAGGCGGTAACGGTAAGACCACGGGCGGTCTGGCCATATCGTACGCCGATGATTTCCGGTACCGAATACACCTCATATCCACGTGCTTTTGGAGCAATGACCGTCAGGATCATCATCCCCAGAACGCTTCCCACCGGGAGGATTAAGGCCGCCAATCCCGATTCATACGTTTTACCGGCGTTGCCCACGATGGAACCGGTGCCGATCCAGACCGCCAGCATCGTGCAAACCAGAATCCAGGGTGATAAGGTTCGGCCCGCTACCGAAAAATCCGCCTGCGTCTTAACCTGACGGGACTTATAGAAAGCGATTCCGGTTAACACCAACAAATAGGTAAAAATAGCAACGAGGTATATCATGGCTCGATCAAATTTTTATCGTTGTACGTTTGCAGGATTCCCTGCCTCATCTTATTTCAGGGGACGAATAAACTGTTGTACAAAATACTTGGGTGTTAACGGTTCCCCCGTAGCGCGCGCGATCATCTCATTCCAGTGATATAAGGCGCCGGGCGCAAATACCTTTTCGCGAATATAATTACCGATTCGTTTATCTCCCACGTAACTAACTCCCTCGTCGGTTGATTTATTCATGACATTATAGACCAGATAATGGTGCAACTGTGAAGCAAATAGTTCGCCCAGCATATAATTATGATAATAGCACGGCGCCACGACAAAATGCAGCTTGGAGGCCCAGCCGGCATCGACGGGCCCCGGCGGCCGTTTCACATATTGATATTTTTCGACCAAGTCCCACCAGAGTGAATTCAAATCCTGATCCGGATTGGCGTACAACTGTTTTTCAAACTGATACATGACCGACGCCCAGCGAGCAAACAGCACTTGTTGAGACTGCAGGTATTTTTGACTGACCTTTTTAATTTTTTGATAATCGGCGTTCGACAATTGCATCATCTGTTGCATCCAGTCGGCGTTGCGGCTCAGGCGGCCGAAAAACATCGCCATCGCTTCCGTGGTAAAACTATGGGCCGGTTCCCGCAGCAGAAACGGGAGGCGGCGATCAAGATATTTACTATAGACGGCGTGACCTAACTCGTGCAGAATCGTCTCCATCCAGCGCTCATCGTTGTTCAAATTGCACAGGACTCGCACATCGCCATTGCGATCTCCGGTAAAACTGAAGGCGTGAGGATATTTCCCTTCGCGATCGTACAAATCGCTTTTCGCCAAAATATCCTCGATCGGCAGGCCAATGCCGTCATAATAGCGTCTGGCCAACTCTTTTACATCGTAGTTCTTGTAGTAGGCGTCCAGATCCAGTTCATAGACCAGCGGCGTCCGCTGGAAAAATGGATCATGGTAATGCCAGGGTCGTAATTCATCCGTCTTAATATGGTACATATCCGCCAGGATGACGTCTAATTCCTGTTTATATTGGGCATACGGTTTATTCGTTAATTCATAAAGCTCCTGGAAGATGCGATCCAGTTCCGCCACGTCTTGTTCCCCGGAGACGATGGTAAAGGTATGGAAATTGTCAAAGCCCAGTTGACGGGCTGCTTGGTTGCGTAATTTCACCAGTTGTATCAAGTCGCCCGCAATCGCATCGCCCACCTGTTTACTGGCGCGCCAGGCCAATTCACGCTTATGAACGTCGGT
>CAZNQT010000741.1:0-1815 GCA_964574885.1 uncultured Pirellulales bacterium | reverse complement strand
CGATTTTCTGGGTAACGAGGCAACGGTACTGGAATCAATCCGGGAGTTCGCCGCGAGTCGTCAGTTGTCGGAGTTGAATCCGAAACAGGAGGTCATGTCGCGCTTCTACGTCGCGGAAAGTGCGATGACGGTTACCGGATCGAATGCGGACCATCGGCTGCGGATTAGACCGACTGCCATTGCGGAATTGGTGGAGATGGTATGGGCCGCATTAATGGGGACCGGAGAAATATCGGATTCGTTCGTCCAAACCTATAACCTGGACAAATCTGTTTTGCAATCCTTGCTGGATGATTTAAAGCATCACCGGGGGCGGGCGTTAATCGTAGCAGGTTCCCATCTGCCGGAAGCGGTGCATGCGGCTGTGTGTCAATTGAACGCTGAATTGGACGCTTTGGGTAAGACGTTGACGTGGAATCCGGAACCGGCAACACTAGCGGCGCATGACCCCCAGGAAATTGTCGCCGCCATAGAAGCGGGCGTGGATGTTTTGATCTGTATGGGAGTGAATCCGGTTTACGATGGGCCGGGGGGCGGATTCAAAACATTAGTACGAAAACCGAAATTATCCGTAGGCCACGGACTGTATGCGGATGAAACCGTCTCCGCGTGTACCTATGCGCTGCCCAGTCATCACAATCTGGAATCGTGGAACGATGCCCGGTCGCGATCGGGAATCTTTAGCTTGTGTCAGCCGGTGATAGCTCCCCTGTTCGATACGCGCCAGGAAGCCGAATCGCTGTTGATCTGGACCAAGGCGTTAGCCCCCGAGGATCCGGAATTACAGAACTGCAAAGATTGGCATGATTTTGTCAAACAACGTTGGCAGAATCAACTCCTGCTTAATGAAGAGAACAAAGAACGAGCCTGGGAAAACGTTTTGCGACGAGGCGTATTGCAAAAATCCATGACGATCTCCACCCCTCGCATTCAGGAGGTAGCGATTGATACGGCAAAAGAGAGAAAACCGGGATCTTTCGATCTCGTCCTTTTACCTCATCACGCTACCTATGACGGTCGGTTCGCCAATAACGGCTGGTTACAGGAGCAACCCGAACCGGTGACTAAATTAGTCTGGGATAATGCCGCGATCATGAGTCAAATCTCAGCGGATATTCTGAAGGTTAACGAAGGAGACGTCGTCGAGATAAATGCAAACGACAAAACGATGGAGCTTCCCGTGCTGATTCAACCGGGTACCGCCGAGGAGGTCGTCATCGCCACTCTGGGACAGGGACGATCCAAAGCAGGCTCGATCGGTAACGGCGTAGGCGTAAACGTGTCGTTGCTAATGAATGCAAGTGCAGAAGCGCCGCGGATTGTGAGTTCGATTGAAATAAAGAAAACGAATAAGCAATTCCCGCTCGTGCGAACGCAGGAACATTTTTCGATGGAAAATCGACCCATCGTGCTGGATGCGACACTGCAGGAATTTCAACAGAATGCGAAAATCATTCAACGCAAAAAACCGACTTGGGAAAAAGCGGATATTTATAAGAAATACGATTATTCCCAGGGCCACAAATGGGCCCTCGCGGTGGATTTGAATGCCTGCGTCGGCTGCGGCGCCTGTGTGATTGCCTGTCAGGCGGAGAATAATATCCCCATCGTCGGTAAAACCCAATGCGGTCACGGACGCGATATGCACTGGCTGCGCCTCGACCGCTATCACGCCGGAAACCTGGAAAACCCCACCGTGTTTCAGCAATTGATGCTCTGTCAGCAGTGCGATAATGCCCCTTGCGAAAACGTTTGCCCGGTGAACGCCACGGTCCATGACCGCCAGGGTCTCAATGTGATGGTCTATAACCGTTG
>CAZNQT010000740.1:0-1821 GCA_964574885.1 uncultured Pirellulales bacterium | reverse complement strand
GGCGGCATGGGCATGGGTGGCATGGGCATGGGCGGCGGCATGGGCATGGGCGGCGGCAATTATATGGTGTATCAAAACATCTACAGTTTAATCTATCTGATACAGCAATCCGTGGGCTGGGATAGCTGGGAAGGAGAAGACGAACTGGGACAAGCACAAGGAACCATCGAAATCTATGGTTATAATGTCCTGATCGTCAAACAAACCTGGAAAAATCACCGGATTATTGAGCAAATGCTCGCGCGGTTACGTAAAACCCTAGGCGAACAAGTAGCGTTGGAAATCCGCCTGCTGGAAATCAACAGCAACTTCCTGGAAGACATTGGTCTGGATATCGACTTCTTCCTGAATCTGGGCAACGCCGGTTTTGATGATTCCGGAGAATACGACACTACGACCGGCCGAAAAATCCTGGTTCCCCGGACCAATCCCGGTCCCTGGAATCGAACGCCTCCTATTCCGATAATTCAACGGTCGTATGATTTGACAGCGCCGGCGGCGACGTCGATTCCCGGCACATTGGGCGGCGGCACAAATCAGGCCTTTTTACTTTCCGGTTCGTTTCTGGATAACGTGCAGGTGGACTTTTTAATGCGGGCGACGCAGGCCCATCAGCGGAGTCGCTTCCTCGACGCTCCGCACGTGACGGTATTCAACGGCGAATCGGCATCCGTTACCTTTGACGTGGAACAACCCTATGTATCGGAGCTCACGGCCGTGGTCGATAATCGAATCGGGATCTACGAGCCGACCGTGGATACGGCGAATACCGGTGTGAACTTTTTCATCACGCCTACGATTTCGGCGGATAAACGATATGTGATACTGAGTGTGTTCTTCACGCTGGAAAACGTACTTCGGTTTGAAACCTTCACCTTTAACGTCGGCGGGGATACTACCACCACGGACACCACGGACACCACGGATGGCACCACCACTGACACCGGCGATGGCCTGGTCATCAGCGGCGGTTCCGCCTCGACGGGCACCTTGCAGCAGCCGGTTACGGAAGTCAACTCTATTATGACGCGGGTCATGGTGCCGGATGGCGGGACTTTGATGCTCGGCGGGCGCAAACGCAGTACGGAAGTGGAAAAGGAAGTAGGCGTACCGGCGTTAAGCAAACTGCCCCTGATTAATCGGCTCTTTACGAACCGTTCACTGGTCAATGATTCGGCGGTGTTGCTGGTCCTGGTCAAGCCGAAAATTATCCTGCCAAAGGAAGAAGAGGAACTGCGGTTCGGCAGTTTCGAGACGGATGCAGCATCGGAAATAAGCCCATAAGTACATTCAAACATAAATTTCAAAAGGCCTTACCGGGATTATTCCCGGCAAGGCCTTTTTCTTAGGCCGGTAGGTTTCTTATGTCCTTTATAATGTAAAAATCTCTCCGACCCTATAGCGTGGGGCGAGAGCGAGTGGGAAAGCTTCGCCGAGGATATTTCGGGCAGTGGTCAAAGCCAGATCCGGCTGGTTGTTGTTTTCGCTGAGGTGTGCGAGGATAAGGAATTGCAGTTGTTCGGCGGTGTCTCGTACCAACTCGGCGGCTTCCCGGTTCGATAAATGTCCACCGCTGCCTCGAATGCGTCGCTTCAGCCAGGACGGATACATTCCCTCGGTTAACATTTCCGGATCGTAGTTACTTTCCAGGTATAATCCATCCAGGTCGGCGATCCAGTTTTCAATCCCCTCGAAACGATGTCCCAGATCGGTGAAAATACCCAATTTTTTACCATTTTCGCAGATAATAAAAGCCACACCGTCTTTACCGTCGTGCGCGGTAGGCACAGTCTGAACGGCAGTGCAGCCAAATGTTAGTAC
>CAZNQT010000739.1:0-1833 GCA_964574885.1 uncultured Pirellulales bacterium | reverse complement strand
TCGTAGATCAATTGCAGCGGTTCCCACGTTTGGCCCCGATTGGTGCTGCGCTTCATCACGATGTCCACGTCCCCATGATCGCCGCAGTTGTTTTTACGCCCCTCGCAAAAAGCCAACAGATCGCCATTGGGAGCAACCAGTATCGCCGGGATGCGGTAACAGGTATATCCTTCGGTCCCGTTCACAAACACATTCGTTTCCTCAAAAAAGGAGCCTGCCGCCGCCGTAGTAAAACTCCAGACGTCCCCCGTCGCGATAACCTGATTGCTCGCATCTCTCTCGTCCACGCGCCAGTTATACGTTGCCAAATCGTGCAACCGTCCCAGATTGGTATATTGTTCCTGGGGTACGTTGCCCTGCAAAACCAGTGGCCCATCTTCCTCGCCCAAATACACATCATACGAAGAGGCAAAATCGTCTCCGGTCCAACTCAGGTCCGTCTCGGTGAATACCCCCCTTGCATTATCCTCCGGCACGGGATCCGTTGCCTGGCCTCCCGTCAGGAACGTCCACAAAGCGCCGGTATATATCGTTCCATCATCATCTACATCTACTCGCCAAGAGTAACGGGTCGCCGGATTCAAGCCGCCCGGATCGTAATTGGTGCCGCTTTGGCCGGACGTTGCCGCCCCGCTCGGGAAATTTGGATCCGTGCCTAAATACACATCATACTTCGCGTCGGTCACGCCGTCCGGTGCTCCCCAACTCAATATCTCATCGAATTCCACGTGTTGAGCGTCCTGAGCCGGATGGGGCGAATGAGCGAATTTATCAATATCCAGAACGTCAAGACCGTTCGCTAATTCTGCTATCAGGGAATCGGCCAGCGGTTCATCAAACACCGCTACATCGCTCATTCTACCCTGATAGATCCACTGCGTTCCGCTCGAGTCCACATTGCGACCCAGGGACATCACGTCCAGATCCGTTACTCCACTGAAAAACGGCTCCGAACCCACGACGACTTGCAGACCATCGACATACAAAGCGGCGTTACTAGCGCCATCAACCGTTACTGCTACGTGATGCCAATGGTTATCCGCGACCGCCGAACCGCCCCAGGAGAGGTTACCTCCTTCCCCCGTGGGATTGGAATTCTCATCCCGCACATCAAAGATCAATCCGCCATAAGTTAGTTCGTAGATAAAGCGTATTTCGCTGCTGCCGTCGCCTGAATCGGAGGCTGCCAGAATCGTATCCACCTGATCGCCGCCGGGCAGCTTGATCCAGGCGGTGATCGTGCCCTGGTTCAAGTTCCGAAAATGATCCAGATGCACCGTCAAATCCACCCACTGTTCCTGTACGTTGTCCCCGGCCCATTCCAGTACGACGCCTCGCTCCGGATCGTTCACCCAGCTCGGATCCGCCGCATCGCTGCCGGCGCTGTTGCCCAGGACCCCGTCGTTGCCGTTACCGCTCTGATCCCCTGCCGTTTGACCGGAACCCTCATCCAGAGGCCAGTAGGCGACTATAGCTCCATACGATATACTACGACCAATCAAGACCAGGACCAGGAAGTAGAAAACCATTCGACGCTTCATTATTTTCTTTTCTCCTATACTCAAATATTTTGTTCTTTGCAACAGATACCCCCGGTATGGTTCCGGCGGGCATTGCGCCCGCCGGAACCTTTGGATAAATCTGTTGCTGATACATGTTCACGGACAACTTATCGTCGCCGCCGTAATCCTATCAATCCGCCCAGGCCCAGAAGGGCAATCGTTGAAGCTTTTGTGAAACGCTTGGAAGAACTCAAGTTCCAATCTTTAGACCCTCTTTAGTATCATGTTCGGAATTCTTAGATAAATATCCAACCAACTTCGAACAGTATTG
>CAZNQT010000738.1:0-1841 GCA_964574885.1 uncultured Pirellulales bacterium | reverse complement strand
CAATTGCTCCCCGCTGATCTTCGGCAGCATCAGATCCAGTAATATCAAATCGTACCGCTGTGCGCGCACCTTCCGCTCCGCTTCTAGACCGTCGATCGCTTCCGTTACCGCATAATGGTGAAATTCTAGAAAGTCCTTCAAACCTTCTCGTATCTTCGGCTCGTCTTCCACCAGTAGAATGGATACCAATTCTTCCATCGTCCGGCCTTTCTTCATTGTTCCCATATTCGTTGAAACTATATTCATTCTACCACGTCCTTCTTCGCAGGTCGATATCCTATTATTCCATCGGTTCTTTCACAGTCCCTTTTTAAAATAAATCAATACCCCGCCTCTATACGCTAACTCTACTAAATTATACCTTATACCCATTCTGTCGGATGTAAATTGTATGTAAAAAAGACCCACCCCGATTTTACTTCCTATTTACTTGATTCCAAAGCCTTCATGATCCAATCTTAAAAGAGTGTGAATGTTGTTTTATCGCTTAGTAAAGGAGTAAAATCATGGTACATCAGATCAATCAAAACGGTATCGTTTCCGGGTGGCGTGTTTTTGCGCAGCATAAGCATGTATTGCATGTATGCGTTCTGAGTATTTTGTGTTTCCCTTTTTTGACCGGACCCGTTCTCGCCGACGCCTCCACTCCCGGTACGATTGCCAAAGTGACCGTCTATCGAGGCCAGGCCCTTGTCACCCGCACAGTCGAGGTAAAACTCCCCGTCGGCGCTTCCGAATTGGTCGTCACCGGCTTGCCGCAGCAAATCCTGCCCGAAACCATCTACGCCCAGACTCCCGAAAATCTTACCGTTCTTTCCGTCCGCTTCCGCGAACGCGCCGTCCGGGAAGATACCCGCGAGGAAGTCAAAAAACTCGATGCCCAAATCGAACAGTTGCAGAATAAAATGTACCACACCGAAACGCAATCCAAGCAAAATCAGGAAATGTGGGTGATGTTCGTTAAATTACAGGACTTTACCATCAAGGCTTCCAACGAAGATCTGAATCGCGGCCTCCTCAACTTCGAACCCTTGCAAAAACTGACCGCGCTTATCGAAGACAAAGGTAATGAATATCGTGAGCGCAGTCTCCAGCTCCATGACGAAATGGAAAGTCAGAAAAAAGAAATGGATCTTCTCCAGCGCCAACGCAAGGAACTCGCCGCCGGCCGGTCCCACACTGAGCGCGAAGCCGTTCTCTACCTGAAAAAGGATGATGCCCAACCCGCTACCCTCGAATTGAATTACCTCGTTAACGGCGCCAATTGGTCGCCCCAGTACAATCTGCGTGCGAATCCCAATGCCCAACAGGTCCTCATCGAATACAACGCTGTCGTCCATCAGACCAGCGGCGAAGACTGGACTAATGTAGCTCTGGCCCTCTCCACCGCCCAGCCGACCATGGCCGCCGCGCCCCCGACACTCGAACCCATGTTGGCCTCACTTGCCTCACGGATTTCTCCCAGCCCCCAACCTGCTCAGCAACCAACGCAACAACAAGCCGAGTACCTCGATAACACCAAACAGTTCCAGAGACTGCTCCAGTCGCGCCGGGCAAACATCAAAAAAGGTAAAGCCGCCCAGGCCGATCTGAACTTTATTGCCGCCGGCAACCAGATGCTTATTTATAACGCCAGTGTCCCTGAGTTGGTTGAAATGCAGAAGCAGGTCGCCGAAATCGCCCGCACCGAAGGCGTCAGTGTAACCTATAAACTCCCCGGCTCTCTTTCCCTGCCCAGCCGCTCCGATCAGCAACTCGTTACTATCGCCGCCATACCCGCAAAAGCCGAATTTACCCTCATCGCCACGCCCTTGCTCACCGATTATGTCTATCTCCAGGCC
>CAZNQT010000737.1:0-1853 GCA_964574885.1 uncultured Pirellulales bacterium | reverse complement strand
AGGTCCCCCCGTCCACTTCCGCTACGATCCCGGTGGCGTCCGATTCGGCATTGACGGCCGTTTCGATGTTGCTTATCGTTGCCCCGGACGAAAAGGAATATTCCTCCGTACCGTTATTCCCCGTCAGACTAAAGGTTACGTCATCGGTTAGGTTTCCGTTTGAATACGAAATCACCGCTTTTTCCGCCGCTGCCGCCAAGCTTACCTCAAGACTGATTGAACCGCTGGAGGTGTCGGCGGAATTCACACGAACATCAGCCAACTTGGCAGTATCGATTCCGGAGGTTGAATAGGCATAGCTGCCGTCCTGAAGACGGATATCGCCGAACGTTGTGGTGTTGACCAGTGTGTCAATAGCGTCGATAGCTGAATCAATTTCTGCTTGATACGCGCCGCGTTCTTCGGCGGTCACGCTCGACCCCGCTGACGCCAACGCATTGCTTTGGATCGTGCCCAGTAAAGAGGAGATTTGCGCCATCGCGCCGTCTGCGGTGTCGATGATGCTGTTGATGCGTTCTCCGTTACGGGTTGACGCTTCTATTTGCGCCAATTGTTGATCGAAATTTGCTACCGCAACCAATCCGGCAGGATCATCCGATGCCTTATTGATCCGCTGACCTGTGCTTAATCGCGCGTTGGATATCGCCAGTTGCGCACCGATCGAACTGAGTGTGTTTACCATCCGGAGCATGGATGAATTGTTCAAGGTTAATGCCATCTGCTCTACCTCCGCAATTTCTTAGGAGGTACTACGCTACCCAGGCGCGTACCTTCCCTGGAGCGCACAAAAAAACACAGTCGCTATACCTACGGAACGACTGTGTCTCGTTAGACGCCGGTTTGAGTTTGAACGTTATGCCGCGCGCACGGATCCCGGTCTTAATTTAGCACGGGATGTGTACGCAGACGTAGCGCTGATATACTCTAAAGCAGCACATATTTCTATTACGGTTTATTCCCGCAACTTTAACCTAAAATAAAAAATTTTGAAATGCAAATGAATGGGATGATTTTCCACGAAAAAAACAGAAAATAGACGTTCCAGGTGGGTATTTTAATAATCGAAACGAGTGGAACGTCTGATAATTCAATCCAATTTATCCATTATCCGCAAACGCTGCCATAAATTAACGAATGGGATGTAATGTCATCAGTTCCCGTTGGGCCTGGAATGCTAATGTGCTTTGGGGTTCCAGTTCGCACACGGCACGCCAACTGGCGTTCGCTCGGTCGATCAGTCCCATATTTTGCAGGGCCAGGGCGAGATTCGCGTGTACGTTGATATTTTGCGGATTATTATGCAGGGCGATCTCGAAATGCTCCACGGCCAGCGCAAACTGCATCTTATCGCAATACATCAAACCCAGACGATAATGCAGATCGGCGTATTCCGGCTTGATGTGTAGAGCCTCACGCAATTCCACTATCCCTTCATCCATCCGACCGACTTCACGTAAGGCTAATCCCAGTTTGGTCCGGGCTTTCAGATAAGATGGATTGATCTGTAATGCCAGGCGGAAGTGTTTGATCGCTTCTTCCGTTTTGCCTCGACTTTTCAGGAGTAAACCATAGCGATAATGCAGGTCCGCGTGATTGGGATTTTCTTGTAGCCCTTGGCGATGGCGTTCGATTTGTAAATCCAACAAATCATTAATTTCCTGCTGCGGATCTGGTTTGTCTTCGCCCAAACCAAAATAGTCATGTTGGGTTTTCTGTGCTAATGCCACCTTAAGTTGAAGCCGGGACATCTCCGCAAAAAGTAAATTCGTATTGGGTTCCAAGGCCGATGCCAGTTCCAGGGTATCCGCCGCTTCTGCATTCTGCGAATTGCATTTCTGTGCAATACCCAAACC
>CAZNQT010000736.1:0-1882 GCA_964574885.1 uncultured Pirellulales bacterium | reverse complement strand
TCCCGCAAGTGTGCCACGGCCATCTTGGCCGTGCTCTCTCGTCGGGTGGCAGCCACCGAGTCTGCGAGCTTGCGGCTGGTGCTTTGCCTGTATGCTAGGATTTTTTATGTTTCCACTTAGGTATAATTAAATAATATTAGATAAAAAATTACAACATATTGCCTTTAGATTGGGAGAAAAATTATGAACCGTATGATCTCACGTCGCCGTTTCTTAAAAACCACCGGCGCGCTGGCCGCCGCGTCCACTTTACCCGCCTGGTTCCTCGAAGAATGCACCGCTCAACAAAGCCAACCCTCCGCTGCCCGCAGCGAATCGCTTCGCCTCGCGCTGATCGGCTGTGGCGGGCAAGGCAGAGGGGATGCTCGAAACGCCCAACGATTTGGCAAAATCGTCGCCGTCTGCGACGTCGATGTTCGACACATAGCGAATGCACAGAAAGATTTCCCCGGCGCCCGGGGATACGAAGATTTTCGCCAGCTCCTGCAACGTAAGGATATCGACGCCGTCATCTGTGGAACGGTGGACCACTGGCACACAATGGTCTCCATCGCCGCGATGCAGGCCGGCAAGGATATCTATTGCGAGAAACCGCTCACCCTCACCATCAACGAAGGAAAACGACTGGTGCAGGTGCAACAGAAAACCCAGCGGATACTGCAAACCGGCACTCAGCAGCGCAGCAGCAGCTATTTCCGACTCGCCGCCGATCTCATCCGCCATGGCCGAATCGGCAAGATCAGCAAGGTCGAAGTTTGGCTGCCCGCCGGCCTGCGCCAGGGACCGTTTAAAACCTCGCCGGTTCCGAATGGTTTTAATTTTGATTTCTGGCTCGGCCAGACTCCCAAGGTCGAATATGTCAAAGAACGAACCCACTTCAGCTTCCGATACTGGTGGGATTACTCCGGAGGCACCATGACCGACTGGGGCGCCCACCACAATGATATCGTTCTCTGGGCCCTCGATCTGGACGGCTCCGGACCCGTCACCGTCGAGGGTAAACAGCTCGTTGAGATGATCCCCGGCGGCTACACCGCCGCCAGTGAATACGCCGTCACCTACACCTACGCCAACGGCATCGTACATACCTGCAACAGTACCACGGCCAGCGAATGGCACGGCGGCGTGAAAGATCCCAAAGGCCAACAGCACGGGATCAAGTTCCACGGCGTCGACGGCTGGATTTGGGTCACTCGCGGCACCATCCAGGCCAGCGACAGGCAGATTCTGAAGGAAAAACTGCCAAACGATGCCAAACGCGTCTATTTCAGTAACGACCACATGGGTAATTTCATCGAATGCGTCAAAACACGAAAACCGACCATCTGTCCCGCCGAGGTAGGGCATCGGTCCGCCAGCCTGTGTCACCTGGGAGTCATCGCCATCCGTCTGGGACGAAAACTCCACTGGGATCCGATCAAGGAACAGTTCGTAAACGACGCGGAGGCCAATACTTACCTAGATCGCCCCAAGCGAAAACCCTACAACTACGACATGATCTGATTTTGCAGGCATGTTAAACTGGGTAAGATAAGAGATGGCGGAAAATGGGTTTGTTTTGTAAAAAGGGCGGCGAATCTGGGCCTACCTTTAAAAGGAATATCTGAATACATAAATTTTGATAGGTAATATCTACAATATAACAATATTCCGATTCGGTATTTAGCACCCCCAAGCTCGCGGACTCGCTTGGCGGCGTCACCCATCGCTTGCATTGTACCGTCTGTGTGAGGTTAGGGATTGGAGATTTTGTAGAGGTGTACGTCCCAGGGCTCGAAGGAATCCTGGAAAGCGCCATCGCGGGAGGCGAGGATACGGTCTTCGTCGAGGACGGCGACGGATTTAGCGGCTTCGAGGTTTGGCAATTTGAACGTAGCTTTAG
>CAZNQT010000735.1:0-1890 GCA_964574885.1 uncultured Pirellulales bacterium | reverse complement strand
GTACTGACGGTCTCCGGATTGCAGTTGACCATGATGGCTTCGATATCAAGTTCCTTCAAGGCGAACACGGCATGCACGCAGCAGTAATCGAACTCGATCCCCTGGCCGATCCGGTTCGGGCCGCCGCCCAGAATGATCACCTTACGACGATCCGTCGGATTCGACTCACACTCCTGCTCAAACGTCGAATACAAATACGGCGTACTGGCCTCGAACTCGGCGCCGCAGGTATCGACCATCTTATACACGGCATTACCGGCAAGCTGCTGACGTCGCTTGCGGAAATCGATTTCCGGTACGTGGAAAACCGTTGCGAGATATTTGTCCGCAAAACCCATTTCCTTGGCCCGGTGCATCTGCTCGGCGGTAATCTTTTCCCACGAACCGATGGATTTCAACTCGGCTTCGAACTCGACGAGTTCCTTTATGTTGTGCAGAAACCAGGGATCGACCTTGGACAGCTCATATATCTCTTCAATCGACATATTCCGCCGCAAAGCCTCGGCCAGGTACCAGAGTTTGTCCCAGGGAGTGCCCTGGAGTTTATTCCGGAGAAGTTCGTCGGGCACGTCGCTGCCGATATACCGGTTATCCAGGGAGTGCCGATCGATTTCGAGCGAACGAATTGATTTTTGCAGGGCCTCTTTGAACGTACGACCGATCGACATGGCCTCGCCGACCGATTTCATCTGCACTGTCAGATCCGGTTTGGTTTTAGTGAATTTTTCAAAGGTAAACCGCGGAAATTTTACCACGCAGTAATCAATCGTGGGCTCGAAGCAGGCGGGCGTTTTCTTGGTGATGTCGTTCTGGATTTCATCGAGCGTGTACCCCACCGCCAGCAGCGACGCCATCTTGGCAATCGGAAATCCCGTCGCCTTACTCGCCAGCGCGGAACTCCGTGAGACCCGCGGATTCATTTCGATGACATAGAGCTTGCCGTTGTCCGGGTGAACGGCGAACTGAATATTGCAGCCGCCCGTCTCCACCCCGATCGCGCGGATGATGGCTATCGAGGCGTCCCGCATGGCCTGGTACTCGCGATCGGTCAACGTCTGCGCGGGCGCAACCGTAATACTGTCGCCGGTGTGAATCCCCATCGGATCGAAATTTTCTATCGGACAGATGATGCAGACGTTGTCGTTCTTGTCACGCATCACCTCCAGTTCGTATTCCTTCCAGCCGAGGACCGATTCCTCGATAAGGATCTGGCTCTTGGGACTCTGATGCAGGCCCCATTCAACGTACGTTTTATATTCTTCCAGGTTGTAAGCGACGTTGCCGCCCGTACCGCCCAGGGTATAGGAAGGTCGAATAATAGCGGGAAAACCAACGTGTTCGCAAAGTTCCTCCGCTTCTTCCCAGGTATGTGCATAGCCGCTGCGTGGAACTTCCAGTCCAATATCGGCCATGGTGTCTTTGAACAGATCGCGTTCTTCCGCTTTTCGGATCGTTTCCAGATTCGCCCCCAGCATACGAACATGGAATTTCTCCAACACCCCGCTTTCCGCCAGGGCGACGGCGGTATTCAAACCTGTCTGTCCCCCGAGCGTGGGCAATAAACTGTCCGGTCGTTCTTTCTCGATAATCTTGGCGACCATTTCCGGTGTGATTGGTTCGATGTACGTTCGGTCCGCCAATTCCGGATCGGTCATGATCGTCGCCGGATTGCTGTTAATCAATACAACCTCAAAACCTTCGCGCTTGAGGGCTTTGCAGGCCTGCGCGCCGGAATAGTCAAACTCGCACGCCTGACCGATCACAATCGGACCCGATCCGATGATTAATATTTTATGTATATCTGTTCGTTTGGGAATTTTACTCTATTCTCTGAGACTTGAATTTGATGCTAAATGTCTGGCCCTTTTCAAAATCACCGCGTAGGGGGAC
>CAZNQT010000734.1:0-1899 GCA_964574885.1 uncultured Pirellulales bacterium | reverse complement strand
CGGGGGGACACATTCCAAATGGAACGACGATACCTTCCAAACAACCGACTATTGCCAAAAAACTTTACTCCCGGACCTGTACCGGAGGCCGATCAATTTCAATGTCAATGGTTAGCCCCCAACTTTACGTTAAAGGGGCATTTTATCGACCCGTAGGGTCGAAATGATAATAGCCCGCTCCCTTCAGGGGCGGGTTTAATCCCCCTGCTAATTTTTTCGTCCCGTAGGGACAGAATGATCAATTGATATAGTTTGTTATTAGACTTTGTATTTCTCGGTTCATCCTAGCCAATAATTTTTTATGGCCTGATCGATAGAATCTCGATCGTATTCAGACAACTCACGTTTCCATAGAAGATACGATACGAGGGCAGAAGCCTCGCTTTGATTAAATATAGCAAAACGGTGCTGCATTTCCTCAAACCAGGTTCTTTTCCCGTAACGTTTCGGATTGATATATTCATTCTTTGTCTTATTATCAAGACCATAACATAAATGAAACACAGGATCACTACGTTCCAATAAACCATTTATATCTGCAATCAAATATGCTGGCAGGTAGAATCGAAAAGCTTCGCGTGAAAAGAAACTGAGTGCTGAACCAAAGCCATCCGGAGCCTGATCAATAAAACTGGGATCGAGCGTACGCCAATCTGTCTTATCTTTGAAATCCTGTTCCAACAGAAAAGGTTCATCACCCTCATCACTGTCTCGAATACACCGTTTGCCTGGAAACTTAACCGTGGCAAATGCTTCATGAATTTGATACTTAATGGTTTCGGGATCGGTCATGACCTAGTTTGACAATTACTGTCTATTCCACGAGCATTAATTCATCATTTCAACGAATGATAGCCGCCGAGTCTGCAAGAAGGAGGGCTGATAGCCTAATGATTAACAAAATTTATTTAATCCGTGTAATCCGCGCTATCTGTGGTTCCAAAGTCTGTCTTACCAATTCAACCCGATACTCTTGCCGAGGGATTCGCCGTGGTCGCTGCTCAGGCCGCCGCGGCGCGGTTTGCCCTTTTTCTTCGTAACGGGTTTTCGGCGATCATCCGCCCGAACCTCTGCCGCTTCCTCCCGGCCATCCGGACCGATCCCCTTCATCGAAAGTGACAGCTTCTGATTCTCCGGATCGACTTTCAGCACCCGCACTGAAACTTCTTGCCCGACGCTGACCACGTCGCCGGTTTTGTTCACCCGTTTATTCGACAATTCCGAAATATGAATCAGGCCGTCCACCCCTTCTTCCAGCGTAACAAACGCCCCGAAATCCGTCAGCCGCGCTACTTTACCGGTATAGATTTCATTCCGAAGGTATTTCTGTTCGATATTGAGCCAGGGATTCTCCTGCAGGTTTTTCATGCTGAGGGAAACCCGCCGTTTCTCCGGATCCACGCTGAGGATCTCCACCTCCACTTTCGTACCCGGCTGCACCATATCCCGCGGATGGCGAATCCGGCCCGTCCAGGTCATTTCGCTAATCGGAATCAGACCTTCCAGGCCCGGCTCCAGCTCCGCAAACGCCCCGAAATCCTGCAGGTGCGTCACCTGCGCCTTATGCCGCGAACCCACCTCGTAATTCTGCTGTGCTGTTTTCCAAGGGTCGCCGCCCGCCAGTTTCAGGCTCAGAGAGACCCGCTGCTTGACTTTATCGACGTCAATCACCATGACTTCGATTTCCTGACCGACCTGCAGGATCTCCTTGGGATCATTTACTCGCGCCCAGCTCATCTCGCTGACATGCAATAAACCGTCCACCCCGCCTATATCCACGAATGCCCCGAATTCCGCCAACCGCGTTACGGTACCGTTTCGATTTTGTCCCTTCTGTATCTCCGCCCACAGCAGTTCCTGTTTTTCGTGCCGCTCTTTTTCCAGTACCCGCCGCCGACT
>CAZNQT010000733.1:0-1919 GCA_964574885.1 uncultured Pirellulales bacterium | reverse complement strand
GTTTGTTGAAGCTGGTAGGTAAGCGTAACAGTTTGCTGAAATATCTGCGTAATTCGGATCGACAGCGCTATGCGGAAGTGATCGGCCGGTTAGGATTGCGAAAATAAAATACTCATTTTGCCTGGCAGTACGTACGCAGCAACACAGGAGAGGCATACAATAAAGTAGTTTTTATGGATAGGCGAACGATAACAGTTTGATGGAATGATGTTGGATGACGGCAGGGAGTGTGTCGGAGTAGTTGGTTGACGAGGTTGTGGGTTTGTATGATGGCAGGGCGGACGAGTATGGTCTGCCGGGATGTGATGAGAGTTCCATTCCTTCAGGCAATGTTTCGGGGATTCAGGGAGTAAGCAGTATCCGGGAAGTTTGCGCGCTGAAGGACCAACAGAATAAAATTTGCATTGTACCTGAAAATGATAATTAGTGGTATGTAAGAAGTTTTAGCGAATAAGAACGATGCAGAAGGAAGGTTTAATTATGTCGATGGTGAAGAAAGTTGAGAAGCAGATTGCCGGTCGAATGTTATCGATCGAGACGGGTAAGTTAGCCAAGCAGGCGGCGGGTGCGGTTATGGTATGTTACGGGGAGACGGTGGTTTTTACCTCGGTGGTATCGGCGGATCCTCGGGAAGGCATGGATTATTTCCCTTTGTTTGTCGATTATCGCGAGAAGATGTCGGCGGCGGGTAAATTCCCGGGTGGCTTTATAAAGCGGGAAGGCCGACCGACGCTAAAAGAAATTTTGACTATGCGGGCGATTGATCGTCCGATGCGACCGTTGTTTCCCAAGGGATTTCGCAATGAGGTCCAGATTCAGGCGATGGTCTGGTCGGCGGATCAACAAAACGATCCGGATACCCTGGCGATGATCGGGGCGGCGGCGGCGACCTGTATTTCGGATATCCCCTTCGACGGACCGGTGGCGGCGGTGCGGATCGGGAGGATCGACAATCAGTTTGTCATCAATCCGACCATCGAGGAATTGAAAAAATCCGAAATGGAAATGTTATTAGGCGGCAATCGGGATGGGGTGAACATGATCGAGGTGGGGGCACAGGAATTGCCAGAGGATATCATTGCCGAGGCCATTGAGTTTGGACATAAAACGATCGTGGAAATCTGCGATATGATCTTGGAATTGCAGGCGGACTGCGGAAAACCGAAATATGAATTTGAAGCCGTCGAGGCGGGAGATTTATTGGGGCAGTTGGAGGAAAAGCTCGGTGAACGATATTGCCAGGCCCGCGGCATTGTGAACAAACAGGAACGGGCGCAGGCGATTCGGGATATGTTTGAGGAATTTGAAAATGAGGTATGCCCGGAAGGCGAAGAAGAACCGAACTATACGCCGGAGCAGGTCCGGGTAGCGATAGAGGATTTTCAGGAAAAAATGGAACGCGCCGAGATTCTCCAGGGACGTCGGGCGGGCGGACGAAGTTTTGAGGAAATACGGCCGTTGAGCGGCGAGGTCGCGGTGCTGCCGAGGACGCATGGGTCGGCCATCTTTACCCGCGGGGAGACGCAGGCCCTGGTAACGGCGACGCTCGGTACGAGCGATGATGCGCAGGTTATAGATGGGCTTATAGAAGAATATGACAAAAAGTTCATGCTGCATTACAATTTCCCGCCGTTTTGCGTGGGCGAGACGGGTCGCGTGGGTGCGCCGAGCCGGCGAGAGATCGGCCATGGAAACCTGGCGGAACGTTCTCTGCATCAGGTGATCCCGAGCAATGATGATTTTCCTTATACGGTGAAAATTGTATGTGACATCCTGGAATCCAACGGTTCCAGTTCGATGGCCACGGTTTGCGGCGGCACCTTGGCTTTAATGGACGCGGGCGTGCCCATTCATCGTCCGGTAGCGGGTATTTCTATCGGATTAGTCGATGACAGGCAGCGACATGAGTTGCTGACCGA
>CAZNQT010000732.1:0-1949 GCA_964574885.1 uncultured Pirellulales bacterium | reverse complement strand
GCCTACCCTACAATTTCGAAGAGCATGACCGAGACGGTCCTGATACGTAATAAAGTTATGTATGAACGGGTATTGATCATTGGGATAGACAGTGGATCGTGGGGGGTGCTGGAGCCATACATCGAGAAGGGGTGCATGGCGAACCTGGCGCGACTGCGGACGGAGGGTACGTGGGGGATATTGGAATCGACGCAGCCGCCGTTGACACCACCGGCGTGGGTAACGATGATGACGGGATTGAATCCGGGCCGGCATCAGGTGGCGGCGTTTGAGGAATATGATTTTTCGAGCAATTCGTTGAGGTTTACCACCTCGCAAAGTATCGCGGCGGAGACGATGTGGGGGTATCTGAGTCGTCTGGGATACAAGGTAGCGAGTTTGAATATGCCGTGGACGTATCCGCCGCCAGAGGTGAACGGAGTGCTGGTATCGGGTTACGGCTGCCCGGGAATGGAGTTTGATTATACGTATCCGCCGGAGTGGAAAGAAAAGATAGAAAAAGAGATTCCGGATTACGATATGGCGCAGCGTTGGCAGAAGGGGGATCTCGAAGACGACGCGTTATTCGAAGCGAACCTGGAGCGGAGTAAGCGGATCCTGGAGCACAGCGTAGAGCTGGCGCGGCTGGTGGACGGGGATATGGATTGGCAGGTGATGGCGGTGGAGATCCAGCAGTTGGATACGCTGCTGCATCGGTTATGGAAGTACTTAATCCCGTCGGGTTGGGAGCGTTGGCCTAAGCGGGCGGACAAGCTGTTCGAATTTTTCCGTCAACTGGATAAGACGGTAGGCGAGCTGGCGGCGTTGGCAGCGCGGGAAACCGATCTGATTATGGTGGTAAGCGATCACGGTCACGGGGCGATCCGGGCCAAGGTGAAACCGAATATTCTCTTGTCCGAGTGGGGCTATTTACATAAGCCCACGTGGGTGTCACGGATGTTTCGCCGGTTACGACGACACGCGTTGAAGATCAAGGGGAAATCGGCGACCTTCGCACGGGGACCAAAAGATATTATCGAGAAATTCGGTTTGGACTGGTCCCGCACGCGGGCGGCGGCGGTGTTTGTGGGTCAGAATACATTTATCTTTTTAAACGTCCAAGACCGTCAACCGGGCGGCATCGTGACGCCGGGCAAGGAATATGAGGATTTAATCGCAGAATTAAAACAGCGGTTTCGGCAGGTAACAGATCCGAAAACGGGGGAGAAGGTATTTGCCGATGCCCTGACGCCGGAAGAATTGTATGGGTCGGACGAGATCGATCATCAGCGAACGGGGGATCTGATCCTGATCGGCGCGGACGGGTATCATCCGATCCGCTCGCTACGGGAAGGGAGTTTTATCGAGTATGCGGAGGATTATCATCTGGGCGGCTGTCATCGTCCGGAAGGGATGTATCTGATTCGCGGCGTTGGTGTGAAAGGCGGTTTCAAATCGGATGGGCATATCGCGGACATTGCGCCGACGCTATATGCGGCGCTAGCCGTCCCACCGCCTTACGAATTGGATGGAAAAATATTAACGCAGGCGTTTAGGGAACTTCTACCGGAACTAAAACAGCAACCTGCTTTACCGGGTGGGGATAGTTCCGGAAAAACGGAGGCGAAACAACTCAGCGAACAGGAAGAAGAACAGATCAGCAAACGGTTAGCGGATTTAGGGTATCTGGAATAAAAAAGAGTCAACAGCCTTCCCCGCTACGCCAAAGCGCTTCGCGGCGGCGAGCAGTCCACAGTCCACAGCAAGAGAAAATAGCGGGTAGCGTAGAGCGGATAACGGATAGGAAGAAGTAATTAGTGGATAGTGGATAGAGATCCTTCGCTGCGCTCAGGATGACAAACATGTTTTATCCGGAAACCGCTTAATATATGGGTTGACGGAACGCTTTTGTCGTAGATACGATTCTGAGATAGGGGAGGAATAATCAGGCGTAGGCGGCGGGGCAGGCG
>CAZNQT010000731.1:0-1956 GCA_964574885.1 uncultured Pirellulales bacterium | reverse complement strand
ACCCTGGGGCGATTTCAATCGCTGACCAGTGGGTATAGGAAGATTATGAACAAGTGTGTAATTGGTTTGCAATGGGGTGATGAGGGCAAAGGTAAGGTGGTGGATCTGCTGAGTGAATCGGCGGATTTGGTTGTACGTTACAGCGGGGGGGCCAACGCCGGCCATACGGTTGTCCGCCGGAATGGAGAGGATTCCTTCGCCCTCCATCTTTTACCGAGCGGGATCCTGCATCAGGGCGTAACGTGTGTGATTACCAACGGCGTGGCGCTGGATGCGGAAACGCTGCTGAAGGAGATTGAGGGATTGGCGGGACGAGGGATTGCAGTCGGAAAGAATCTGCAAATTTCATCGCGCGCCCATTTGGTAATGGATTATCACAAGCAACAGGACCGGCTCAGTGAAGAGGCGTTAGGCAAGGCCAAGATCGGCACCACTGTGCGGGGCATCGGACCGTGTTACGCCGACAAGGTAACCCGAACGACGGCATTACGAATGGCCGATCTTCTGGACCTGGACGGCATGCATGAAAAACTAAAGGCGATAGTAGAGTTGAAGAATAAGATATTTGCCGCCTTATATCCCGGGGCGGAACCGATTGATGCGGAAGGGATCTTTCAGAAGTGTCGTCTGTGGGCGGATACGCTGGCTCCCATGATTACGGACACCACCGCACTGTTACACCGTGCCTGGAAAGACGGCAAAACCATGCTGTTCGAAGGGGCCCAGGGCACCTTATTAGACCTGGATCACGGGACGTTTCCCTACGTGACTTCGAGCAATTCGAGCGCATGCGGCCTTTCGGCGGGTTCAGGCTTGCCGGCTCAGGCGGTGGATCGGTTTTTGGGCGTGGCCAAAGCCTACAGTACCCGTGTGGGTTCGGGGCCATTCCCTTCGGAGCAGAATAATGATATCGGCCAATACATCCGCGACAAAGGTCATGAGTACGGGACCACGACGGGTCGGCCCCGACGTTGCGGCTGGTTTGATGCGGTTTGTGTCGGGTATTCCATCCAAATCGGTGCGATCAATGAAATTGTTTTGCAGCATCTGGATACGCTGGCAGGACTGAAAGAGTTAAATATTTGTACGGTATATAGGGTCGGCAGCAAGAAACTGGATTTTTTCCCAGCGGAAAGGCAGATTTTAGAACAGGTGGAATGTGAATATGAAACGCTGCCGGGATTTGAGGAGGAAATTACCGAGGTGGACACATTTGAGGATCTGCCCCCTAATGCACAGAAATATATATTACGGCTGGAGCAATTATTAGGCACTCCGATTACCATGGTGGGCGTGGGACCCAGTCGGGAACAGATGGTATTTCGAAATGGCAATCGGTAAGGTAGCCCCCAGTTACAACGACAGGCCCATTTTCCATGGCAAAATATTCACCCGATGATATCCATCCTGATTTGGGAATACCCTGGGAGCGGATTCCTCGTCATATCGCAATCATTATGGATGGCAACGGTCGCTGGGCGCAGCGGCAGGAACTGCCGCGCATCGAAGGACACCGCCGGGGCAGCGGTGTGGTGCGTCCGATCGTTACCGAGGCGGCACGGCTGAGAATTGAGTGTCTGACCCTGTATTCCTTCAGTACGGAAAACTGGAAAAGACCCCCCGATGAAGTAAACGCCCTGATGCAGCTTTACCAGGAATACCTGGTAAAGGAGAGACCCACTATTATGGAATATAATGTTCGCGTGCGGCACCTGGGGTATGCACCGGATCTGCCGACGGGGGTACGGCGCGAGTTGGAAGAAACCGTACGGATCAGCCGAAACAATACCGGCATGACTTTGTGTTTGGCCTTAAATTATTCCGGTCGGGCGGAAATGGTGCGGGCCATCCGGCAACTGGCAGCGCATAGTAAAGAAGGCACGGTAAATCCGGAACAGATTAACGAGACGCTGGTGAGTTCGTATCTAGATACGGCGGGGCTGCCGGATCCCGATC
>CAZNQT010000730.1:0-1957 GCA_964574885.1 uncultured Pirellulales bacterium | reverse complement strand
GGGCGACACATCCTCGATCCCCAAAAAGAGATTTCAGTTGTCCAGCCAATTCCTGGAGTAACCGGTCCCCGGCGGCATGGGAGTGATAGTTATTGACGTCGCTGAAGTTATCGACATCGAGGAAGATAACGGTGAGCGAGGTTTCCTTATCTTTGACTTTCCAGCAGGCATTATCGAGGTATCGGCACAAGGGATCGCGTCCGGCCAGACCGGTAAGGTCGTCGGTTTCGGCTTTTTGCTCGTATTCGTTCACGGAGTTGGACAAGCCGGTACACCGCTGGCGCAGATGCTTGACTTCATCTTCGAGGATGAAGATTTCCCTTGTGGCTTCGGCGGAAAGGTCGCTTAACAAGGCGTGCGCCTGAAAGACGAGTTGGGCGACTTCGATACGTTCGGGGAGGATGTCGGTGTAGAGTTGTGAGATATTGGAGAATTCCTGGTGGGCGTTACGGATCAGCAGGTTCAAACCGCTTTCATCCAGAGAAAAGACCTTACGGGCGAAATCGGGAAGGATTAAATCCTCCTCAGTAACGGCGGTGGGATTATGAAGAGACAGGGTGCCAATAAAGTAGCTGATCTGACAGAGCCTCTGCATTTCATCGGGCATCGGCTCATCCAGGGGTTTGAGGTGGTGGGTGCTAATGGGAATCGCCAAGACGTCCGGGAGAGCCCATTTCCGGGTGAGCACCTCGGCGGTATCCAGATGATTGAATTCGAATACTTCCTGCTCAAGTTTGAACAAGGAGGCCTGAGAGCTACGGGATTCTTCCCACATCTGAGTGTATTCATCGCCATAGGCTTCGATGAGCAAGGGGATGCCACAATCCTGAAGCAGACCAATAAGAAAAGCTTCATCGGGTCTGTCGGGACAGTACGCGCGCGCCAATTGACGAGCGATGACCCCTCGCAGTAAGCTCTGCTGCCAAAACGAGGCCATATCGAAGCCTTTCTCGGTGAAGGAATTGAGCGTAGTGGCCAAATGAAAACCGAGCGAATTCATCTTGACATATTTCAACCCGAGAATGCTTATAGCTCGTTCGAGCGTGGTGACTTTTTGACGCAGTCCATAATAGGCGGAATTGGTGACTCGCAGGATGCCGGAGGCGAGTCCGGGATCGGATTCGATGACCCGGGCGAAATCGGCAAAGACGGCTCTTTCGTCGCGACACAGCGCCACCAACTTCTGTGCTACCACGGGCAGCGTCGGCATCCTGGCTTTTTCGAGTAGTTTATTCAAATCTTTCTGACCGATTGAATGCTGAGATATCGTTTCCTGTTTTGACATTGGTAAATCCCTGACCATTATGCCCTTACTATCAGTTTAAAAAATTGAAGTTATATGTATCCATAGCCAAACCATCCTACTGCCATTACTCTCTGGCCATCATCGACTATAACCCTAGGAAAAATTAGCAGTTACTTCACAGGGAGAACAAATTTTTCGACTGGAATGGTTCCGGACGCAACCGTGTCGAGTTCAGGGCCATTATCAGGGAATTCCCTGACAGGTTGCGGAGTTATCGGTCGCAGAAAATGTAAGGGAAATACCTATTCGTTTCGGAGCGGGAGCGATAATTCGTGCCTGAACAGGAACGATTCTCAGGTATGATAATCGGCATTGATGCGGACATAGCCTCGGGAGAGATCACAGGTATAGCAAAAGTCTTCACAGCGTCCTACACCGAGATCGACGAGGACCTCCCATTGTTTGGCCTTCATTTTCCGGCTCAAGGCCGGCGCGTGAAACGGGCATGGTTTGCCGGCGCGAAACACGGGGACGCCGGCGATTTTGCAGGAGAGTTTCTGGGGATGGAAACGGGCGCCGCTATAGCCGACGGCGCTAATGATGCGGCCCCAGTTGGGATCGGCGCCGTTAAAGGCACACCGTACGAGCGGACTTTCGACAATCTTGCGAACGGCGACATAGGCATCCGAGGGACGGGCAGCACCTCGGACT
>CAZNQT010000729.1:0-1994 GCA_964574885.1 uncultured Pirellulales bacterium | reverse complement strand
GCTGGAAGCGTTTTTGTTTGCCGCCCACGGCGTGTCGGAATTTTACGCCGCCGCCGGTCGTCTGGCCACGGAGCATGCACTTATCGACGACAACGGCGACGGACTCGGTACCCGCGCCGATTGGTTTCGGGGAATCCGACCGGTAAAAAAGGCGCGCGACGACGCGCCGCTCGACGGCTATCGAGCGCATCAATTCCATCTCATCCCCAGTGAGTGGGAAAAGCAAATTCCCCCCGCCTTACGCCAACAGCGCGATCAACTGGAACTTCAGGTCATTCGTTTGCGAGACGGTTTAACCGGTCCACCGGACGATGCCTACTTTGCGCAACTGGAAGAACTACTCCAGCAAATCGCTCAAATCTACGAAGGTCTGGATACAAAACTTCCCTCGAAGTAAGATCATTCAATTATATTGGATAAGCGCTTGCTACATCTAATGATTGATGATATAAACTCTCGCGGAGGTGAATAGCCTGAGGAGTGCTTCCGTGGTATCGACGGCGCCTGAGTAAGGAGTGAATATGTCCCTCCAGTCTTATTTTCAGATCGAGGCCAAGGGCAGTACTGTCAACCGCGAGATCACCGGCGGCGTTACCACCTTTGTCGCTCTCAGTTATATCATATTCGTACAACCCGTAATACTCTCGCAGTGCGGCATGGATAAATCCGCCGTTATGTTCGCCACCTGTTTTTGTTCCGCCCTGGCCTGCTTTATAATGGGATTCTGGGCCAATCTGCCTATCGCCCTGGCGCCCGCCATGGGACACAATTTTTTCTTTGCGTTCACCGCCTGTGGGGCCGTGGCCATCGGCGGATTCGGCCTGACCTGGCAGGAAGCGCTCGCCGCCAACTGTATCGCCGGGATACTATTTCTATTGCTCTCGATAGGCGGGATCCGTACGATCATTATGCACGCCATTCCTGAAGGGCTCAAATTTGCCATTGCCGTCGGCATCGGTCTCTTGATCGCCTACGAAGGATTCAAACGCTCCGGCATCATCGTCAGGGATCCCTCCGACATGTATATCACCCTGGGCAGTTTGATTAATCCCGTCACGCTGCTGAGCATATTCAGTTTGCTGGTGCTGGGCATCCTGTTGACCCTGAGATTTCGCGGCGCCATCCTGATCGGTATGATCGTCACCGCCGCCGCCGGGTATTACGCAACCAAGCTCTGGGGGGCATCCTGGGGATACGAGCTGGTGGCCGCGCCGACGAAAGGGGAATTTCCTCACGTCTTTGCCACTACCGGCAGGGTTTTTTCCGGATTCGGTACCCTGTTTCAACATGAATGGCAAAAAGTAGCGTTGGTGATCTTTACCTTTTTATTGCTCGATGTCTTTGACAGTATTGGCACTCTGATCGGCCTGGGCGAACGCGCCGGGCTCTTACATAACGGCAGACTCCCTCGCGACCGACAGGCCCTGATGGCCGATGCCATTGGCACTATAACGGGTACCTTGATCGGCACCAGCACGGTAACCAGCTACGTCGAATCCAGTGCCGGCATCAACGCCGGCGCCCGTACCGGACTGGCCGCCGTTGTGACCGGAATTCTCATGCTGGCTTCCATCCTCGCGTATCCGTTGGTGGAAGTATTCGGAACGGCGTTTCAGGTGCCTGCCTATTATCTTCATTCCGGCGGCAGTGAACAATTGGTTACCTGTTACCCCGTCATCGCACCGGTCCTCATCGTGATTGGTTGTTATATGCTTCCCGTGGTACGCTATATCGACTGGGACGACTTCTCCGAAGCCCTGCCCGCCTTCCTCACGATTATGATTATGCCTTTTGCTATGAGCATAACCGACGGCATCGCCTGGGGATTTATCGCCTACGCCGCCCTCAAACTTTTCTCCGGCAAATCCCGCCAATGCCCCCTCGCCGTCTATGGCTGCGCCGTCCTCTTCGTTCTCTATTACCTCTTCAACTTCTATATATAAAATGATTTTATAGGATGTGTTGCCACGGTAAGGTAGTCGTATATGGGAAAT
>CAZNQT010000728.1:0-2013 GCA_964574885.1 uncultured Pirellulales bacterium | reverse complement strand
TCCCAGATGATAAACCCCTCCATCTCGAAACACTCCCTAGTCCCAATCGGTAGGACTATAAATCTTGACTTTCGAGCCTTTGGTGCCGTTGCGCGGAGGGATTTGAATCCACTTTAAATCACTGATAGGCACCATGGCCACCACCCAGTATTCATCCGTTCCGGTCAAACTCACCAGGGTCGTGGCCTGGGATACCATGGTTCCCAGATCGACGTATTTGTCTTTTACCACAGCGTTAAACGGCGCCTTGATTTGGGTTCGCTGCAAATCCAGTTTCGCTTGTTCCAGCCGTGCCTGCGCCACCTCCAGAGCGGCCTGGGCCGATATTAACTGCGGTTGACGTAACACCAGCTCCCGATCACTGGGAGAGATTTCCTCTCCGAGCAAATTATATTCCTGTTTCGCGATCGCTTGATTGCCCAGCTCCAGTTTCAAATTACTTTCGGCGTTGGCCACCTCGCTTTGGCGCTGCCGGACGGTGAGTTGGTAGTCGTTCGGTTCGATCCGTATCAGATTCTGCCCCTCTTGAAATAATCCCCCCGGAATGATCTTCGGATCCATCTCGATGATTTTTCCCGCCACCTGGGATTTCAACTCGACCTCCCGAGCCGGCACTACCGTCCCCATAGCATTGATCGTTACGGAAACGTCCTGTGGTTCCACGGGGATTACTTCAACAAGCCGTGCCAATTGGGCCGGACGCTGACGCTGGGATTTCGGTTTGTTATTTATCATGTAGGAGGCGTATAGCGCGCCGGTCGCCACAATAAGCACCGGCAGGATAAGTTTGGTCATCAGTCCGACAATCCAACGCCACGAAGAGCGATGTTGGGATTGCGTGGTTGACATCTTCTGATTTTCTGGTGAATATTCGATATTTTCACTCATCACGAATTTTCCTTGCCCATTTAATATTTCTAACCATTCATGTGGAAACCGAATCCCGTCTCTCGGCGGCAACCGGGAGTCGATTACTCTGTGGTTACGTTATGGTGTTCGTCCGCCTTCTACCGGTAAAGGTATATTTAAACTTGCTAATTCCGGACGTTTCATTTCCCAACCGCCGGCGAGGGCCCGACACAAGTCGATTCGGCGCTCAATCCATAGGCGTTTGGCGGTAAGATGATTTCGTTCCAGTGACTGGAAGGATGTCAGGGCATCCAGAACGCGGATATACTCAAGTTGACCTTTCAGGTAACTTTCACGGGTTCGCGCCACTACCTGACGCGCCGTTTCCAACTGAACGCTCAGGTTTTTCAGATATTCAGCCTGTCGGCGTTCCTGCGCCAGGGCATCTTCCACCTCCTGCAGGGAGAGTAATACCTGTTCACCGTATTGATGGATCGTCTGGGATAACACTGCCCTTGTTCGCTTGACCTCGGCTTTTCGTCGGTTTCCGTCGAATACGGGTTGTGTCAGATTTCCGGCAATGTTGGCCAGCCAATTATCAAACAAATCCCTGGTTTCCAGACCGGAAGTTTCCGCGCCGGCCGAAAGACTAAGCCGCGGAAATTGCTCCGCAATCGCCGAGGCGACCCGCCGGTCGGCAGCCTGGACAGCTAAATAAGCGCTGCGTACGTCCGGACGACGCTGAATCAACTCGGCGGGAACGGAGATCGCCGGCAGCGAGGGTAACTCGATTAATTTGGCTTCCGTTTTCGTATCGATCGTTCCCGGCGCCGTACCCAGCAAAACGGCTAATTCATTAAGTAAGAGTTCCGCCTGTTCCTGGGCCTGGATCAGTTGCCCCTGGCTCGATTCAACAAATTGCCTTTGACGTAATACATCCGCCGCCCGAGCGGCGCTCTTGCGAAACTGTGTGGTAACGATGTCCAGAACCTTCTGGTTGGTGTCCAGTTGTTTACGGATTACCACGATTTGCGCCTGCGCTTCCGCCAGTTGATACCAGACACTGGCAATACGGGAACTCAACAGGATCGCCGTCGCTTGGATATCTTCTCGGCCGGCATCGACATCCAGTAACGCCGCCTGTCGGGTTGAGCGGATACGGCC
>CAZNQT010000727.1:0-2015 GCA_964574885.1 uncultured Pirellulales bacterium | reverse complement strand
AAGCTGAGGCATGGGTAAGAGCTTTTTCGAGCCATTGAAGCTCTTTGAAACGATACCCGATCAGTTCCTGGCACTTCTCCAGGGAATGGTTTATATCCGTCATGGCTAACCCGTCTCTTTACGGTCGGCCGAGGGCGAAAAGGGCTTTGGCTGCCCACATTTCCTGCCGGCAAGCCATTTTCGCCATAGGCCCGCTAAGTACAATTCCAGCATAATTATACTGGATTTTCCGGATTCTGTCAACCGGAGTCTAGGTGCCTATAGGTTATATATATCGGCAAAACAGACGGGAGATATTACCCCGTAAACGACATTGGTAAGCGTCGCAGACCCTCCTTTTGCCGTTTGGAGGGGATTTTTCCCTCGAGCCAATGTGATAAGTTACGAAAGGCGCTTGAATTATCCCTCTGGGCGGATTAGAGTATCAGGCGGAAATAATGTATGACCTAAATATTGTGAGGATGATCTTATGGCAAAACGTAGATATCTATCTTGCAGTTTTGTAATTTTACTGATGGTGCTTTTTAGTGGAGTGGGCGCCGAAGAGGGTAATGTAGCGATACGGGGCGATCAGATCCCCTTTACCGGAGCGTCAGTGACGGAACCGACCGTACGTTTGGAGAGTTCGGAGCTATCGGGTGAGGAGGGAACGGCCGGTCGCGTTACCAGCGGATCCCAAAACAACTTCGACCGTACACGGTATATCGATACGACGGAGATAAAACGCGGAATGAAGGGGTATGGTTTGACAGTGTTTGCCGGGGCCGAACCGGAACGCTTTGAAGTGGAAGCCATCTCGGTAGTGCCCAACTTCATGCCGAAGATGGAAATTATTCTGGTTCGCTGTCTGGACGCGCGACACAAACTTTCGAAGCCGGTAGCCGGCGACAGCGGCTCCCCGGTGTTTTTTGATAACCGGTTGGCGGGGGCGCTGGCTTACGGATGGACGTATAGTTCCGAAGCGCTCTATGGAGTAACGCCGATTCGGCATATGCTGAATGTACAGGAAACGGAGAACCTGAAAATAGGCCTGAAGGCAACCACCTTGGGCAGGTCTCATGTGTTCAATCAGGACGTCTATCGGGATCTGATGCGTGACGAGTTGTTGACGAAGGAGCAAATTTACCAACTATTCAAATCGTCGGGTTTGGTGCGGGAACCTCTGCAATCGGCACAGGACGGCTGGGAAGCGCTGCCGCTATCGTTGTCGGTCGGCGGTTTCAGTCGTCAGGCAATCGAATATTTACAAAACTGGATTCCGGGCCTGGTACTGGAGGCAGGGGGTGGCGGAGTTTCCTCCGGAGGCGGTGGTTCAGGCGCCGGGGAAAAGATCAAGCTGCAGCGCGGCTCGGCACTCACGATCCCGTTGGTTATGGGTGATATGAGTATGCGAGTGCTGGGTACGGTGACGGAAGTGGATGGGGAGAAAGTTTTCGGATTCGGTCATCCATTCCAGGAAGAAGGCAAAGCGGCGTGGCCCATGGGAACCGGGTATGTACATAAGGTGGTGAACAAGGTCGATCGCTCGTTCAAACTGGGCCAAGCCGTCGATGTTATCGGAATGATCGAAGTGGATGAGTCGGCAGCGGTGTACGGTCGGATTGGCAAAAAAGCACCGATGATTCCGATGGAGGTAAAAGTTCATTGGCCTCAACAGGTTCAAACGGAACAATTTACTCTGCAAGTCCTGCAACATGAGCTGCTGGATCCGTCTCTGGTTGCTTCGGTGATTCTCGACGCACTTTTGATGCGCGGCGATCTGCCGCGGGAAAATACCATCCACTATCAAATGAAAATGGATTTCGACGGCGCCAAATCGCTTGCGTTTGAAAACTATGCTTCGGGCACTTACGGCTGGAATGATATGTTAAATGAATCACTTTCCGCGGTGGCCTTGATGCTTGACAATCCGTGGAAAAAAGTGAAACTGGCGGGTGTAGAGGTGGAGATGGAGGTGGTGGCTCAGGAGACCGTCGGTCATATCAAGTCCATTAAACTAGGGCAGGGAATATATC
>CAZNQT010000726.1:0-2049 GCA_964574885.1 uncultured Pirellulales bacterium | reverse complement strand
GCCCAAAAGAGCCGGGACGGTGACCCGGATCTATTAAAAGCGGCCCAACATTGGGACATTGTGATCGAAAAGCAACTGCCTCCCCAGACCGGATGGACGTTTAAGAAAGCCCTCGAAGCCTCCCTGCCCGAGGTGAAAAAAAACGGCGGCACCTACGCCCTGAACTACGGACGAGCGATCTCCTTTTATGTGCATCTCTATCGAGCGACGCAAAAAAGGAAATATCTGAATCTGGCGGAGAGGATTGCGGGGGAAGCCGTCGCCAAACTATACGTCGAAACCGTTAAAAACGATCCCCAGGGCAAACCGAAAAAGTATGGCATATTCAAAGGACACCCGGCTAAACCGTATTATGAATCAACCAACGGCGTCGGTATCCTGTTATACGCCTTACTGGAACTTAACGATCCTTCTAGCGCTACGAACGGCGATTTTTAATTGGAAACCATACTCAGAAGGAATAAAATGATTATTGATCATGGCAAACTATTCACGAATACCAAGGGAGCAAAAATATGATACCGCGAATCGGGCTGGTGGTGGGATATGCACCATTGGAAGTAGGATATGAAAAAGCTCCGGATATTTTAAAACAAAGTAAAAAATATCTTTCCCAGCTTCCGGTAGAAATAATTCCGGTGGAATCACCGGTATATGATCTGGCGGGCGCCTCGAAAGCCATCGAGGTATTTCGTCGATCGGAAATTGACGTCATCTGCTGGATTGCCGCCACTTGGTCTTACGATCACGTTCCCCTCGACGTGTTGTCAAAAATAAACGTTCCGCTGTTAGCCTGGGGGCTGCCGGGTGTGGAAACCGGATCATTATGCGGCTCTCAGCAACTAATTTCAGTTCTTACGGAATTGAATCATCCCCGTAAATTCGTATTTGGCGAACTGGCGGATACTCAAGTTCAGATAGAATTACTGGAATTTTCCCAAGCTGCTGCTGCGGTAAACCGACTCAAAACTGCGAAAATGGGGATACTGGGGCATCGCACCATTGGCATGACCGAAGTGACGTTCCACGAGTACGACGTCAAGGAAATATTTGGTCCTATTGTTGTCTATCTTGGTACGGACGAACTGTTACGACGTCGAGAAGAAATGGATGAAGAAAAAGCACAATCGATATGGCACGAACAAAAATCCCGCGTTGGCCGGTGTAAAGTGGAGGATAACGTGGGTGTTCGTTCCATGAAATGTTATCTCGCTTTAAAACAATGGATTGAAGAAAATGGCTTGGCCGGCGTCGCGATGGGTTGTTATCCCGATCTCATGGGTGAAGTATGCCTGGCTTGCGGATTATTAGCGGAGGACGATATCGTCTCGAGTTGTGAAGGAGATATCAATTCCCTGCTGTTAACCTATATGATGCATCATATCGGTTCGGCGCCCGTTCATAACACCGATTTACTCGACGTGAATGAAAAGGATAATACCTGCGTATTAAGTCATTGCGGCAATAGTGCGATCTCGTTAGCCGCTACGAAAGAAGATGTCACGCTGGATTCCGTCCGTTTGATGGGGCAAGGCGTGGTGAGTTTATATCCTGCACGTCCGGGGGAGATGACCATGGCCAATTTATGCGGCAAGAAAGGATCGTATCGACTCTCCTATGCGGTGGGCCAAGCCGTGGAAGCGGAAATGGTGTTTCCCGGAATTCCCGTTAAATTTCAGTTGCCGTGCTCGGTCAAAGAATTTCTGGGTAAAACCGCTGATTTTGGCGCCGGACATCATTGGATGTTTGCTTATGGAAATCTGGCCCGTCGATTGGAATATATCTGCTACTTGACAAATATAAAATGGTTAAATATATAGTACCGAAGGAGGAGAGAGGGCAAAATACTTCAAGGAACGGGAACGTGGCAGAAATAGAATAAGGGTGAACCGATGAAAATTGGGACTGTTCGGGAAATCAAATCCCAGGAATATCGAGTGGGATTAACGCCGTCGTGCGTGCAGGCTTATATGGCACGCGGACACGAGATTCTGATCGAAACCGGCGCCGGCGCCGAAGCGGGCTTCACGAATGAGGATTACCAGGCGG
>CAZNQT010000725.1:0-2059 GCA_964574885.1 uncultured Pirellulales bacterium | reverse complement strand
GTCAAACCTGCCTATAGCAATGGCCTGCGCCGCCGACTGTAAAGCGCGATGATCCGCGCCGGGATCGCGCATTTGTTTCACGACGGTTTCCGACCCCTTCCGGTCTTGTCCCAGAGCAGGTAAAAGCCATATCCCCATCACCAACGTTACCAGAATCCATTTCCATCCCCTGGTGAAATTCCGCTGACATTCTCTCGTTCGTGTATTCATACTCATTTAGGTTCCTTAGTTCGGTTTGCTCTTTCGCCGTGGTCCTTTATTGGTATTATAGGCTTATGCTTGCCCTGTGTATGTAAATTTTATGTAAAGTTCTATTTTTCAGTAAGATACCAAAATTGCCCTTCCCCGTAAATAAAAAAATCCGCCCGCCAAATTCGTATCAGTATATATCCAGGGTGACATATCTTTGCGGAATCGGAGCAATACGGCCCCCTGTTTTCCGGATGTAATCCTAGAATTGCTGAACCGCCACGCCGGCGGCGCCGGTAAACAGTTGTCGTCCGCTGCGGATCAAATCAATCCCATCGGCGGCGCTAATGGCAAAACTCTCACCCAGCAAACTGGTACTGCCGATCTCCCCCTTGACCATCACTTTGTAAATCCGCGCCGTCCCGATATCGTCGGAGGTCGGTTCATCATTCCCATCGCCGTAGTAACTGCCGTTCGGACTGACGCCGGCCGCGATGTTGCTGTCGATCATATCCCCCTTGACCAGGACCATTTCCAGCACGACATTCCCCCATTCCGTATCATCGCCTCCCGGCGCCGCATCCAGCGTAAAATCCGCCCCGATATCGATCCCTGCCACAATCGTACTGCGATTCAGGTCCTGCCCCACTTTCACGGTTCCAATTCCGTTCAACGCCGAAATCAATCCCCCGTCCAGGTCTCGTTTAACCTGTAGAGTATGTAAGACGCCGCTCACCCGCAGCGACAGATTCCGCGTGTCGTCCGCCTTCAGACTCAACAAATCATCCGTCACTCCGATCCGTGTATCTTCCAGATCATCTCCGACCAGCAACTGATCGATCGCACTGGTCAGCAGCGTGGTATTTCGCAGATCACTGCCGATCTTGGCCGATCGAATGTTCCCATCGACGTTCATATCCGTATCGCTGACGGTCTTCTTCACCTTGAATTTTTGCAGATCTCCCTCGATGTCAATGGAACTGGCGTTGCGAATCCCCCCGTCCACGTTGAAGTTTACTACATCCCCCGATGCCTGCACCATACCATTCACGATCGATTTATCGATGTCAATCTTGGCGATATCGCCGGTGACGTTGATCAGCGAACCGGCCGTCAGCGATTGGCGAATCTGGATCTTCTGCACGTCGCCGATGATGTTGAACGTACTGTTACTGATATTGCTGGCGCTATCCTCTCGTTGGCCCACCTGCAGCGAGTCCATCGCCCCCCCGATCAATATCGTAGAGTCCTGAATCCCGCCCGGAATGATAATTTTATTAACCGAACCGCCGATACTGTACGTATCTATGGTTCCGGTCACAGCCCCCATGGTTTGCACCTTCAACTGTCCCAGCTTGCCGACCGACAGCCCCCCCAGATCCCCCTCTACGGTCAACTGTCCGAGATTGGCCGCGCCGGTACTTAATTGCTTGACGTTGACCAGACCGTCTCCGATCACATTGGCCACCGAAACCGTCAGTTTGCTGGCCATCGTCGTACCGGCCACCACTAGATTATCCAAATCCGAATTGGTTACATTGCCCGGTCCGATAAGCTTGACCGCTTTCCCGTCCCCATCCAGGTCCACGCCCTGTATCACCGTTGATAACAGCGTTCGAGTCTCCAAACATTCCAATTCCAGTTTTCGCGAACCGCCTTGGATCGATTTCGTCTTCCTGTTCCCATTCATGCGTACCACTCCCAATTTGCGCACCGTCATTTCACTACTTTATTTCATCGACCATACCGATTCCTTTTCTCCAACCCATCAAAACACATCCCGCCTGTAACAGCCCCCGCCGCCAGCGGGGGGACCCATTCCAAATGGAACGACGATACCTTCCAAACAACCGACTATTGCCAAAAAACT
>CAZNQT010000724.1:0-2060 GCA_964574885.1 uncultured Pirellulales bacterium | reverse complement strand
AACCAGGACGGCACGGGTTATCCCGATGGGATTCCCGGGGATCGCATCAATATATTTGCGCGGATCATTCGGGTGGCGGATGCGTACGCGGCGGCGACGGCGACGAAGGTGTATCAACAAGCCAAATCTCCGATCCGGGTTTTGTATGAGATGCTCTACGGACCCTTTCAAGCATTTTACGATCCTACGATATTAAAGGTGTTTGCCAGCGTCACGCAACCGCTGCCCATCGGCGCCAAATTGAAACTGGAATCGGGTCATTGGGCCGTCGTGGTCCGTCACAATCGGCATAATCCGTTTGCGCCGGAAGTCATCATGGCCTTTGATGAATGGGGCGATCCCTTAAGCCAGGAGGAGCTGCAGAGACCTTTCTTCCTGGGCGAACGCGAGGATGTCCAGGTAGTGTCGTTTGCCGGTGAGGATCTGAGTTTTCTGAATGGTTTGTCGGAGCCGCTGGAAATGCCTCCACCGGAACAGGTGGCCCAGAATTTTTCCGAGACGTTCGATTTTGCGTATCCGTAGTCGGAACGAATCCGAAGGTGGATTTTTCAAAAATTGACATATCTAACACCGCTTATTATGCTATACGTGTAAGCAGTATATACCCATTGCCCAAGAAAAGGAAAGGGATGCATGAAAGCGGTACAGTTGACGGGGATTCGGGAGATGGCAGTGCGGGAGGCGCCGACCCCGAAGGTGACGAAGGATAACGACGTTTTATTGAAGTTGGCCGTAGTGGGAGTGTGCGGAAGCGACGTGCATTACTATCGTACGGGTCGGATCGGGGAGCAGGTGGTGGAATATCCGTTTATCGTCGGCCATGAATGTTCGGCGATCGTAGCTGAGATCGGTAAAGCGGTAGAACGGGTTCGGATCGGCGACGAGGTTGCGGTAGATCCGGCGATCGTATGCCATCAATGCGATCAGTGTCTAAGCGGTCGGGAAAATACCTGTCGCGAACTACGGTTCCTGGGCTGTCCCGGTCAATTGGAAGGCTGTCTGTGTGAATATATGGTGATGCCGGAAGATAGCGTTTATCCCACGGCGGGCAAAGTCACATTGGAACAGGCGGTATTGTGTGAACCGCTTTCTATCGGGGTATATGCGGTTCGGCAATCGCAGGTAGCGTCGAATGCCCGGATCGCCGTACTGGGCGCCGGACCGATCGGATTGAGTGTTTTATTGGCGGCCCAGTATCAGGGCATCGAGACGTTGTACGCCAGCGAGAAGTTAGCGGAACGAGAAAATTACGCGGTGCAAGCCGGCGCTCAATATGTGGCCAATCCCGAGCGGGAAGATGTGATCCAGGCCCTGATGGGGCAGTCGCCGATGGGTTACGATGCGGTGTATGAATGTGCCGGCGAACAGGAAACAATCGATCAAGGCATTGAGTTGTTGAAACCGGGCGGGAAATTGATGCTGGTGGGTATTCCGGAATTGGAGCGGATCTCATTGGTCATATCCCGTATGCGTCGCAAGGAACTCACGCTGATCAATGTACGACGTCAGAATAACTGCGTGCAGGCGGCACTGGATATGGTTGCCTCGGGTCAGGTGAACGTCGATTTCATGATTACCCATCGGTTCGGTCTGGAGCAGACCCAAAGGGCATTTGATCTGGTGGATACCTATCAAGACGGGGTGGTCAAAGCGATGATAACCTTCTGAGTGCATTGATTTTAGGGGAGTTTGGCCTCAACAAAGTGGCTTTTCAGGGGGAGAAGGGGAGGTTTTGTTTCGTATGTGCTTGTTTAGCAATCATTTATGATGATATTTGGAGTTATGAGGGAGCGGGAGTTTTTCTTGTCCTTTTAACTTGACAGTCAGGTATTTTCCTACTATGTTACAAAGTTCAAAAATGTGTATAGAGATATTGTATCAAGAGGTTATGAGCTTCTGCCGCGGCGGGGCTCGAGAATTTGGAGGACGTAATTTTGGATAATACCGTAGTCCGCGAACTCATTGACGCGGGCATCCACTTCGGCCATCGCGTCGGACGATGGAACCCGAAGATGAAGCCTTATATTTTTTGTTCCCGCAATTCGATCCATATAATTAAT
>CAZNQT010000723.1:0-2063 GCA_964574885.1 uncultured Pirellulales bacterium | reverse complement strand
GCCTCTCGCTATCCTTTGGCTCTGGCACGCGATGAAATGCTCCCCGCCGTTTTCGCCCGCATCAACTCCTTGTTTCAAACGCCGCATTATTCCATCGTGCTTACCGGTTTGATTATGGTCGCGGTCCTATTTCTACCCGTCGTGGCATTGGTCAAGGCCGCGTCGAGCGTATTGATTCTTACCTATATCTTCACCTGTCTGGCCGTCGTGATTCTGCGGGAATCTCGCGTGCAGAACTATCAACCCCGATTTCGCGCGCCGGGGTATCCCTGGGTGCCGCTAATCGGTCTGATCGGGTTCAATGTTTTGCTCTGGCAACTCGGTACGATGGCATTGTCCGCAACGCTGGGCCTGGTCATCCTGGGGTTTTGTATCTATTGGTTCTACGGACGCAAAAAAGCACGACAGGAATATGCGCTCTTGCATCTCATCGAGAGAATCACGGCGCGGGAACTGACCAGTCGTTCGTTGGAAACCGAGTTGAAGGATATCATTCACGAGCGGGATGACATCCTCAAGGATCGTTTCGATCACCTGGTGGAGGCCTGCACCGTGCTCGATATTAAAGAACCGATCTCGGCGCAGGAATTTTTCCAACAAGCGGCGGATGTGCTCGCGGATAAACTTTCCTTGCCGCAGGAAACAATTACCGCCTTGCTCTCCCAGCGAGAAAAAGAAAGTTCCACCGTCCTCAATCCGTTTTTAGCCATTCCCCATATCGTCATCGATGGCGAACACCGGTTTGAACTCATTTTGGCGCGGGCGAAAGAGGGAATCGAATTCTCTGAAAACGCCCCCCGCGTCCATACGGTATTTGTCCTGATTGGCACCAAAGATGAACGACCCTTTCATTTGATCACGCTGGCAGCAATCTGTCAGATCGTCCAGGACGAAAATTTCGATAAACGCTGGATGGATGCCAAAAATGCCGAAGCGCTGCGAGACGTCGTTTTATTGGGAAAACGACAACGATATTGAATTGGTTTCGGATTTCACGTTATTTGACGGGTGGCACGGACAAACCTTGCTTGTCCGTGGCGAATACTAATCCACCTCGACGAGTGGTTGATTACACAAATCCAACGTTATATTTCATGTTATTTAACTCGCCGACTCAGACCGAGTAGGCGGTGCAGTTTGGTCATCAGCCAATAGCCGTAGGGATAGAGGGCCGCCGTGAGTAATGCGGAGATAAAAATGGTGAGTACGTCTTGTCGATACGAGGCCAGGGCCACGTCGCTTTTCACGACGCAGATTAGCCACACCGCGTGTTCGACCAGCATACTACTGACGAACATCAGGAATATCTGCGGTAATAACCGCGTGCCGACGAGTAATTCCCGCAGACGGACGAGCAGGATTCCCAGCAGACCAAAGCTAATGGCATAGCTGCCTAAAGGGACCTGACTGGTGACGTCTTTGAGCAGACCGAGCAGCCAGCAGGCGATCAGGGCCTGATCCGCAGGCGCCCAGAAAACGATCAAAACCGCCAATAACAGTAACAGGTCGGGTACGATTTTCAGTTGACTGAATGACAGGGCGCTGCACACGCCGATCTGCAGCACTAGAAAAACCAAAACCAGAATGCCAAACCGCACCCAGCGCATGGACGCCCTTTCGCATATACTCTCAGCTAATTCTACCTGGAAAATTATACCCGGCATGGACTCCGAATGAAAGGCGCCTCGTCGCAAATTAACCGCGATAAGATGTCGAAAGGCGAAGGGTGGCAGCAACCGAGCAACACGAGGTGGATGGTGAAGATCCCCGCCTTAAAATTCCTGACTCCAGAGGGGCCGAATCACCGCTACCTGTTGCAGCAGATTCAGATCGGCCGCCGGTTCCACCGTGATATGCCAGAACACCGCACTCTGGAGATCTCGTCGGCAGCTTTTCACGATCCCGACCACCAGGGCCACGGGCAGATACTCTGGTTGCGAACGCGCCAACACGGGATCTCCCACGTGTACCGGAAAATCGGCCCGGATCATTTTGACTTCGACCCCCCCTTGACCGTTGCCCATCAGGATCACGTCGGCACGCCATTACTCCATCTTTCGATT
>CAZNQT010000722.1:0-2069 GCA_964574885.1 uncultured Pirellulales bacterium | reverse complement strand
GCATCGTATGATGCATTTTGGCATCGGGCAGTTCTTTACACAACCGCTGTCCCGGATACGCTTCGATCCAGTCCAGTCCGATTTCGTCGGCTTTATCCACCGCCTCGAAAAACGTAAACCGGTTGAACGTGTACGCCTGCGTACCGAGCCGCCAGCCTTGCCCCATATCCGTAGCCGGATGTTGAGTCAACGGGGCTGCATAAGCGGACACGCTCACCATCATTACCATTGCGATCATCAGTTTCGTCGTTCGCATCTTCTTTCTCCTAATTTAATTCCTATAGGTTACACGTTATACGCTTTCTTTATTATCTACGGATTTCCGCTCCTGTCAACCTATAGGATCAGGAGTTTTCGTTCAGATTAGACTTGCTCTTTATCTCAGATTCGTTACCTTATAGGGCAATTGTTGGATGTTCGAATGATATCCATAGCGAGCCTACGGAAAGGAGTATAGCGTGGAATCGGAGAAACCAAAACCGACCGGGAAAAAGGGTAAAAAGAAAAAAATCATTATTATTGCCGTAGTCGTATTGCTTGCTTTCGTTCTCTTTATACCTCTGAGCAATCTAATATTCGTACCGAAGCGCCCGGCGTTATCCGCCCAGAAAATGCAGGATCCCCATTTCCAACTGGCCGGCGCCGTATTCCAGGAGAAATGCCTGGATTGCCATACTTCGAAAACGGCCAAACCGTGGTACGCCTCGTTGCCGATTGCCAAGTCGATGATCAACCAGGATATCGAAGCAGGGATCATGGCGCTGGATATGAGCGACGGATTGTTTTCCGAACGGGTGTTCCGTCCCGTGGCGTTGGCGAAAATTGAATCCACGATGTATCTCGGCTCTATGCCCCCCGCCCGCTATACCTTGATGCACTGGAATGCTTCTCTGAGCGAAAAAGAGAAAAACGACGTCCTCAACTGGATCAAACAGGTCCGGATTACACACTATGCCGCTCCCGATGTGGCTGCAACCTTCGCCGGCGAACCGATCCAGCCGCTGCCATTGAAGGTAGCCGTGGATGAGAAGAAAGCGGCCCTGGGCAACAAACTCTACCACGATACGCGACTTTCGGGCGACAATACGATTTCCTGTGCCAGTTGTCATGGTTTGGATGAAGGCGGCTGCGATCAGGATAAATGTGCCACAGGCATTAAAGGCCAGTTGGGACCGATCAACACTCCTACGGTATATAATGCCCGTTATAACGTGGTGCAATTCTGGGACGGTCGGGCTAAAGACCTCAAAGATCAGGCCGGCGGACCCGTAACCAATCCGATCGAGATGGGGGGCGATTGGAAAAACGTCATCCCCAAACTCCAGGCCGATCCGGAGTATAAGCAAGCCTTTGAGCAATTATACGCCGGCAACATGACCGAGGAAAATATTCGCGACGCCATCGCTACCTTCGAAGAAACCTTGATCACGCCGAATAGCCGCTTCGACCAATATCTCAGGGGCGAATCCGACGCCCTCACCGACGAGGAACTCAAAGGATACGACGCCTTTGTGAAAGTCGGCTGCACCTCCTGTCACCTGGGACCGGCCGTCGGCGGCACCCACTTTGAGAAAATGGGACGTGAAAAAGATTACTTCCAGGACCGCGGCAATCTCACCGAAGCGGATTATGGCCGATTCAACGTCACGAAAAAGGAATCCGACAGATATAAGTTCAAGGTGCCCATTCTGCGCAACGTCGAAGTGACCTACCCCTACTTCCACGATGCCCGCACCAAAGACTTGAAAGAAGCCATCGAATTGATGGGAACCTACCAACTGGGCCGGAAACTCAGCGCCGAGCAGACCCAGGCGCTGGAAAAATTCCTCCTGACTCTGACGGGCGAATATAACGGGAAATCTCTCCATCCCCCCAAATCCGCCACCTAAGCGTATAGGAATTTGTATTTGGGGTTGTTGCCTGAATCTAATGATAGCCCCCGGGGGTAACCGGGGATCGACCACCCAGTGGTTTGGTCTTGGCATCCGTCCCCCGCTTACCAGTTTTTGAGTCGGCGAGGTGGATGGCGAATGTGACACAGTACCTGTTTTGAACCTTTGAATTTGGGA
>CAZNQT010000721.1:0-2071 GCA_964574885.1 uncultured Pirellulales bacterium | reverse complement strand
GTAGCGAACCGTCGATTCTGGTGGCCGCGTTTCGTTTGCTGATCGCCTCGATCCTATTAAGTCCGTTTTATGTCTGGGCGTTCCAGAAACATCGCAACCAATATTCCCTGCGCCACCTGCGGGCCACGATCTGGCCGGGCGTGATCCTGGGATTACACTTTATTACCTGGATTAACGGTGTACGCTACACCTTGATCGCCAATGCCACCTTAATCGTGACTATGACGCCGGTCGTAATGCCCTTTTTTCTCTTTTTCTTATTTCGCCAGAAGCTCACCCGCGCCGAATGGCTGGGAACGATCCTGGCAGTGATTGGGGTATTCGTGTTGACCGGTTCCGATATTCAATTCAGTCCGCAACACTTTTGCGGCGATATGATCTGCCTATTATCTCTGGTCCTGTTGACCTATTACTTGGTCCTGGCCCGCATCCATCGTAATATCCCTTCGATCTGGCTGTACCTTGTACCGCTGTATTTTTTCGCGGGTTTGTTCTGCCTGCTGCTGACGCCTTTGTTCCGGGTGAATCCAATCCAAATCTATCCGCTGCGGGAAATCGCCATTTTCCTGGGTTTGGCGTTGATCCCGACGGTGATTGGCCACTCGCTGTTCAATTACTCCATGCGCCATCTGCCCAGCCAGTTCGTCGCCATCGTGACTCCCTGCGAGTTTATCATTGCGGGGATTCTGGCCTATTTCTTTTTTCAGGAAGTTCCCCAGTGGACGTTCTACGTCGCTTGTTTTCTCCTGTTGACCGGTATTTTCGTTGCGTTGAAAGATCAGAGCAAGGTATTCCCCTCGAGCGATACAGAGATATAGCGTTTCAGGGAATGACGATTTACGATTGACGCAGCCAGCGGAGGACTTCCATGAGACCGGGGCGTTTGCCGTACATGAGGATGCCGGTGCGGAAGACCTTGGCGGCGACAAGCATAGTCAGCGGCACGCACGTCGCCAATAAGAAAATCGAAATCAGAATCTCCACCATCGGGACCGGTTCGCTGCTGGAACAGATACGCAGAATCATCACCAGAGGCGTGGTCGGCGGGATAAAGGAGAGTACGACTGCGAAGGTTCCTTCGGGATTGCGGGACAGGTTGTACCAGGCCAGCAGGGGAATAATCAGAATCATCGTCACCGGCATCATCAGGCTCTGGGCTTCCTTGAGCGTATTGCAGATCGAGCCGATCCCGACCAACAGGGAACTGAAAAACAGAAAACCCAGGACATAGTAAATCACAAAATAGATCAGCAGGTCCGGTTCGATGGTAATATTCATTCCCTGCCAGCGTGCGGCGCCATAGGCCGCCACGCACCACAAGCTCATCATAGTGATCCCGATAGCGGTCAGGCCGATGATTTTACCGGCCATCAGTTCGAACGGATTTAAGGCCGAGAGCAGCACCTCGATGACTCGGGAGTTCTTCTCCTCGATCACGCTGGTCAGCAACTGCTGGCCCATCCCCACAATGCCGATGAACATCAGGTACATGAAAAAGAACGGCACCATGACCCGCGTGATGGTTTCCGCTTTTTCCTGCACCCGTTCCTGATCGACTTCTTCGCTTACCTCGATCTGCTGAAAGGGTACGGGATTTCGCAGTCGGCTTAAAAGCAGCGGATCGACGTTCGCCTGTTGACATCGTTTATTGACCACCGCCTGATAGATAAGATTTTCGACGGTGCTGATATAGTCCATGTCGGAGGCTTTGGTGTCGCGGGTATAGAATTGCATTTTGCCCGCCCCGTTCAGGATGTTCGCTTCCAGCACGACATAGGCGTCCAGTTCTCTCTTACGCACCCGGTCTTTTTCTTTCCGGCTTATCTCCTCCAGGTTACCCGAAGAATGGACCCGAACGATGAGAATCTGCTGATGCTTATGGTCGGCGTTATGTTTGTCGATGAGGGTTCGGATCTCCTTCGCTAATTCGTCGGTTTGGTCCATGAGGGCGATTTGTCGGGGCGGTCGCGGTCCGGCGCCGGAGTGGGCATAGCGACTGCTGAAGAAGATAATGGCGCCGATGATGAGCGGCGTCATCAAGACGCCCAGGATAAACGTCTTGGTCTTAACC
>CAZNQT010000720.1:0-2080 GCA_964574885.1 uncultured Pirellulales bacterium | reverse complement strand
CCTATTTCTCGTGCGTCACCAAATCTTCATACGTTTCCCTTTTACGGATCACTTCAAACTGATCGCCGTTGACCAGCACTTCCGCCGCTCGAGGTCGGGCGTTGTACTGACTGCTCATCACGAAACCATAGGCGCCGGCCGTAAACACCGCCAGGCTATCGCCTCGCTGTAAGGGCGGCAGGAATCGTTCCTTGGCCAGACAATCGCCGGTCTCGCAAATCGGACCCACCACATCGTATTTTTCCGTACCCGGTAGTTCCATTGGCTCCTGTCGATCCTGTATCGCGTAACCGTTCGCGACCGTCACCGGCCAGATAAAATGAAACGCATTATACAGCACCGGCCGAATCAGATCGTTCATGGCCCCGTCTATGATGGCAAACGTCTTATTCCCGCCCTGCTTTAGGTATAATACTTTTGTCGCTAGTATTCCGGCGTTCGCCGATATCGTACGACCGGGTTCCAGAATCAATTGCAGATGTTTACCTTGTAGCCACGGTACAATCGCCTCGGCGTATTCCGCCGCCAACGGCGCCTGGCCCGAGGTGTAATCCGCGCCGAAGCCGCCGCCGAGGTCCAGCGTCTCTATGTCATAACCTTTCGCGCGCAGTTCCTCAATAAACGCCAGAGTTTTTTCCAGGGCCTGCACGTAGGGCTCGACGCTGTTGATCGGCGATCCGATATGCAGATGAATCCCCGTCAATCGTACGTGCGCATCCCGGCCAAACTGCTCGTACACCTGTAGTGCCCGATCCAGATCCACCCCGAATTTCGTTTCCCGTTTGCCCGTGCTGGTATGACGATGCGTCTTCGGATCCACGTCCGGATTCACCCGCAACGCCGCCTGCACCTGGGTATGCATTTCTTCGGCAATCGCGCTGATGTTGGCTAGTTCCGCTTCGGACTCGATATTGAAATATCCGATCCCCGCTTCGATCGCCTGTCGTATCTCCTCATCCGTCTTACCGACGCCCGCATACACCACCTTGCCGGTATCCCCCCCCGCCTGTAAAACGCGATACAACTCCCCGCCGCTGACCACGTCGAAGCCGCTATCCCATTCGGCCAGCATACGCAATATATGTACATTGCCGCAGCTCTTCACCGAATAGCAAATCAACGGATCCAACGACGCAAATGCCTGTGCTAATTTCTGATAATGTTCGCGAAACGTCATCGCACTATAGATATACGTCGGCGTACCTGTCGCCTCCAAGATCCGTGCGACCGGCGTTTGTTCGCAATACAACTCCTTATCTCGATATTGAAAATAATCCACCATACTTGTCCTTCAAACTCAATCCTGTTTTTTCTCCCAATCACCCAATTTACTCATCTACCCATTTACCCATCTACCCATCGTCATTCTGAGCGCAGCGAAGAATCTCTTCTCTTTATCCTTTATCCTTTCTTAATATATCCCACTTCCGGCAACGACGCCACCAGCGGCGAGACATATTCCCGGTAACTTGGTGTTATGTTGTTGCCTTCCTGGTTGATATATTCCTTGGGCAGCGACTTGGCGCCCGCCGCCACCGACGCCAGCGTCGTCACAAACGTCTCAATCCGATATCGATCCCCTTTCCCGAACCGCTGCATGCACACGCTGCCCGACGTATAGGGACCGGATGCATAATACACCGCCATCCGACCGCAATACCGCGCCTCATACGCATCCGTCGGACTGATCAAGCCCGGAAAACTACGCTGCAAATACCCGAACGTATCCGCCCGCATACGTACTGTAGGCATCTTCTCCTTTAGCTTCATGATCAAATAGTCCGCCAACGCGCCGCTGCCCGACAACTGAATATTCCCATGGGCATCCGCTTCCAATTCTGTTTGAATCTTCTTCGCCCATATAACCTTATCTATATCGCGAATCCCTTCGCTCACCACCGTCAAACATCGTTGGTATTTGTCATACACTCGCATGACGTCCTCGACGAACTGCTCCATCGTCACCGGCGCTTCGGGCACGTAAATCAGATGCGGCCCGTCATCCTTGCGACGATGGGCCAGCATGGCCGACGCCGCCAGAAAGCCTGCGTCACGACCCATCACGATATCCACCTTGATC
>CAZNQT010000719.1:0-2092 GCA_964574885.1 uncultured Pirellulales bacterium | reverse complement strand
CGACGGAACCGGATAAACCGGGCCCCGATATTGCATTGGGGTATTGTCTCTTGAGCCAGAAGGAACTGAAGGGCGCCCTGGATGCCTATCGTAAGGCCGCGGAAATCGATCCCGAGAGTTACAAGGCCTATAACGGCATGGGGGTGTCGTCGATGATGTTGTACCTCAGTGATCGCGAGAATAAGCAATTGGTCCAGCAGGCATTGGATCATTGGCACAAATCTCTGGAAGTCAAACCGGATCAGCCGAAAATCAAGAAACTGGTAGAACGATATATGCAGGAATTGACCTCGGGCGGGGATGGCTCCTCCAAATCTCCCTAAGGGGCAGTACTTCACGAGATACTCCCACCGGTCGGCGTTGAGGAACAGTACATAAGACATTGATGAATAAATAGTTGTATCAATTTTTCCTGATTTAAACGCCGAAAACAAGTTCAAAGCACCTCATTTTTCAGAAACCCGAAGCGACGAATGGAAGTTATTTCTGCAATCTTCCATTTTGAAAAATCGAGATAAAATTCCTTGACAGGTACTCAGCGATTCCATTAAAATGAAATAATCAAAATGAAGGATTAGTGAATTTTCTAGGTATTCCGACAAGTGTTTGTATTTCTCGGCATTATCTAACGATGCGAAACAACACATATTATGCCTGCAGGATGGTAAGTGAGTCATAGTATGCAATCATAGAGAGAAATATAATGCGCCAAATTTTTATTTAAGGTTACCCCATAAAATTAAAGAGTACGTAAATCAGCAAGGGGAAAGAAAAAAACTATAACCAATACACATATCTTCAATTTGGAGATCAGGGAGAAAGGAGGATATGGCAGAGTAGAATGAAACGATGAAGGAAGTAATGCTTAAAAGGAAGTATAAGGAAGTATTGGGACAACATTTTTTGGAGGAAGGTAGTATGAAACCAAAAGCATGTTTAATGATGATGTTGGCATGGTGCGGGGCAGTGTGTCTGAGTCAGGTTGTCTCGGCGCAACTCATCACGAATGTAGATCGAACCAACGGAGTATCGGGTAATCGATCGCCGATCGGCGTGTTCGATGGCGATACGGATCCGCTGCCGTCCGTGAGCGGTCTGACAGACGGCATCCACGTATTTTCCGATCGGGACTATCCCTGGTCTCTGACGCCGCCGGAGATGGAAGGCTCGGAGTACGTCCGGACGTTCAACTCCGATAAAACAGACGACGATAGTGGCAGCGACGTCAATTACGCGGTAACCGTTTCCAGTGCGGTACGGTTATGGATGACCATGGATGACCGTTTTACCAATGCCCAGACATTGGTCGATCAAGCGGTATCGGGTTTTGCCTCGGCCGGTACATTCACGGACAGCGGTTATAATATATATGTCCATGAGAACGACGACCCGACGGACCGTGCGTTGAGTGTGTACGTATCGTCGGTTCCTAATTTAGCGGGGACGTACAACTTTGGCTACACGGCTGATGGTAATAATTACTACGTCATTGGCGCGTTCGATGCCGGTATCCCGTCGGTGGATACGGGTGAGGATCAGAGCATCGTCTGGCCGGAAGATCAGGTTACACTGTCGGCCGAGATTTCGGATGACGGCGATCCCAATGGAGTTCTGACGTATTGGTGGGAAGTCGCCTCTCGACCCAACGGATCCATTGTCACCATGGATGAGGATCCGCATACGATAACGATCCCCGGTGACGCGGATCCCTTTGAGTCTTATCCGGTCACGCAGAACGTAACGGTATCTCAGTCCGGCGTGTATGTGTTGAGGTTAAATGCCCGGGATACCGAAAAAGAAGCGAATGATACGGTGCAAATCGTGGTGTATCCGGTGGCGCCGAACCTGGTGGCATATTATGACTTCAATGAAGGCGCCAGTACGGTGCTCCATGATACCGGGGATGGTATCTATGAACCGAATGCGCAGGCGACAGGGGGGTTTGACGGTCCGTACATTCATGATTTAGCGACCAGTTCGTCGCAGTCGGGTGTTATACCCGATCCCATCGGTGATCCCGGTGTGACGCGGGACCCAAACTGGGGCCCCGGCCCGACAGGATCGGATTATGTGGGCAGTCATGACTTTGGCA
>CAZNQT010000718.1:0-2107 GCA_964574885.1 uncultured Pirellulales bacterium | reverse complement strand
GTCTTGCCGACATCGCGCCCCACGCGCACATTGTCTTCAAAACGGGCCTTGGTCGAACCGGCCAGGGTCACATCGGCGATCGATGCCCCGACTGCGCCGGCGCCGATGCTGGTGCCGATCGCTTCAGCTTGCGCCGTCCGGTCGGTTTTCCAGATAGTATGTCCGGTCATTTTGTCCAGTGCCGCCAAATACTGAACATCTACGCCGTCCATGGTTAAGATGAGAAGATTTTCGAACAGGATGGGAGAAGATCCCGGCCCCCGGTAGTGACGACAGGGTAGATCGTTACGTTGCCACAGGACTTTGTACGTAGCGGTATCCAGGCATGCGGTTCCATAACTGCCGAAATGTACATACACTCGACCGGATTCGATAACCGGCGAAGGGGAAGCATAGCTGTTGAGCTTATTACCCAGCGGTTCAGGATGCGTCACGTGAAACAACTTCTGATTGAGATAGATCTCTCCGGAGTCCGCATCGACACAAATGACAAACAAATCATTCCCTTCCGGGGTAGCGGTGGTCAACCAGATTTTTCCCTCCCCTACAACAGGCGTTGACCAGCCTTTGTGCGGGATTGCACTCTTCCACTTAATATTCTTTGTTTCACTCCAATGAATGGGAAGGTCGATTGGCTCCTTGTCAGCGGCGACGGGGATAATGCCGTCTCCTGTCGGCCCACGGAATTCAGGCCATTCCGCCTGCGACTTTGACAACGCGAGGAATAGTAGAGAAAGAGAAAAAAACGTGCATAATTTATAACGTTTTACCATCATAAGGAATTTTCATTTCCAACAACTTTCATACCTTCAAGGTATAGGTCTTATACCCATCGTATATTTTCATTTTAGCACAACAGTGTATAATGTTCCACGTGGAACATTTCCGGCAACTTATTTACCGGTATAAGGTTAGGTTTTTGACGTGCAAAAAAGTGTCTCCGGGGACGAAGGCATTAGGACAGTTTATCCGAAAATCATTGGCATTCGCGGTAAAATTCGGTTATTTTCACTACTCCGTAAATTATGAGAAATACAAGATTAACGGCAGGCAGAAGAAACCGCTAAATTGTTTTGGGAGAAGTACTTATGTCAACCTATCTGGCGTTTGACCTGGGGGCCGAGAGCGGTCGCGGAGTGTTGGTGAATCTGGTGGAAGGGAAGGTTACAATGGAGGAAATCCATCGGTTCCCCAATCGCCCGGTGCGTTTACATAGTACGATGTACTGGGATTTTCCGTTTCTGTACGCCGAGATTCTGGCAGGACTGAAATTGTGCAGCGAGCGTGGGATAAAACCGGACGGGATGGGGGTGGATACATGGGGAGTGGATTTCGGGCTGTTGGGGCCGGACGATCGGCTGCTGTCGAATCCGGTGCATTATCGCGATAGTCGTACGGAAAATATTCATGATTATTCGAATCAGATTATGAGTCAGGAGGATATTTTCAAACATTCGTGCTGCGAGCCATGGGCGATCAGTTCGCTGTTCCAGTTGATCGCGATGCAACGGCAGAAATCGCCGATCCTACCGTTGGCGAAGACCTTTCTTAATATTCCCGATCTTTTCAACTACTTCCTGACCGGCGTCAAGAAATGCGAGAAATCTATCGTCAGCACCGGTAATCTATTGAACGCCGAGGGGGGATGGTCGCAGGAAGTGATTGAGGCGTTCAAGCTACCGGATATGTTCGGAGATTTAATCGAGCCGGGGACCGTGCTGGGGCCAATGACGGAGGCGATACAGCAGCAAACGGGGATCGGCGACGTGCCGGTGGTAGCTACGTTGGGCCATGATACGGCGGCGGTGGTGGCGGCAGTACCGGCGAAGGGGGAAGACTGGGCGTTTTTAAGCTGCGGCACTTGGAGTATTGTGGGAACCACGGTAGATACGCCGATTCTCAGTCCCGAGGCGTTCGAGAAGAATTTCTGTAATAACGAATACACGCTCGGTGGCTGGTTTATTAATAAGAACATCCTGGGCTTGTGGCTGGTGCAGGAACTGAAGCGCAAGTGGGATACGTCTAACGATCCGTGGGATTATAACCGTATGACGGCGGCAGCAACTGAAGCTAAATCAACGGGTTTGGTTGATTGCCTGGACAGTTC
>CAZNQT010000717.1:0-2109 GCA_964574885.1 uncultured Pirellulales bacterium | reverse complement strand
CATCTCCACGATCCGGATCGTCGCCGCCCGACCCAATTGTTCCATCTCCCGGGTGACCTGCTCCGCCATAGCCAAACATACTCCCGGATCGGAACCTTCCGCCGCACGCTGCTGCACGTAATTAAACGCAAACTCCGCCTGCGAAATTCCGTTACCTGTTTCTACGGCAATGCACGCGCCGCTGTTATGGGAGGTAAAGGGAATCGCCGCATCCTGTAAAAACTGATGCCTCGTTACCCCCCGCATGTTCATACCCCGCTGTACGCACTCCGCCGCCAACATCCGCGCCAAATGGCCCGTTCCCCTGCTGGTTTCGTTATCCGTGTCGTCAATACCAATAAATAGTATTGCCATAATGTACTCAGTGAAATTCCTTCCGGGGACTCTTATGCACCATATGCACGGACGCGTCAAGGGTGGCGTAATTCACTCCCTTAGCGTACCACCGATGCGTCGTCGGCTTCCCGCTGAACCACATGTCGCTTATCACCCACGTAGCGGTGTCCATGAGATTCGTTAACTGCCGCGGATATTCGATGACGCCCTCCTCCTCCCAGCGTAAAAACCGGCTCAGTTCGCCATTGTCGATTGGATTGTTCTTCACGGAAAAATAAAAGTAGCCAATCGTTCCTTTCTCGAAGTTACTCCGTGAATAGCTATATTCCGGTTTCTCCTCGCTGGGACAATAAAACGTCCGCGGATCCGGAACGTATTTCTCCAACGCCTGGAGAATCTCATCGTGGGGATTCTCCACCCACGTACCACCGGCGCCGGTATAACCGGGACCGAGCATATCATCCAAGGGCAGTAACGTCTCATGCTCGTCCGCATACATCAAGGCGCCGCTGCTGAGGCAACGCAGATGGGACCGGCAGGATACCAGTTTCGCATGATCCCGGGCCCTGCCTAACGCCGGGATCAGTATCGACATCAATAGGCTGATGATCGCCATTACCACCAGCAGTTCCACGATCGTAAAGGCGTAGATCTTCCGAACCGACCCAAAGCGCTGCAAAACACTCGCTCGGCGTAGATGCGGACCGGCGCTGGGAGTCCTTCCCTTTATATTCTTCTTCTCCGAAATAGAATCCCCGTTCCCAAAAGCAGCAATCCCATACTGCAAGGCTCCGGGATCACCTCAAACGTAGAAACCGACAGTGACGGATCGTTTAAATCCGATATCGCTCGATTGGTATGTTTCACCGTGGCGCCGTCCTGCGAGCCGTACACGCTGAACACCGCACGACCGGGAAGATCCGTAAACGCATACTCCACCGTCACGGCGCCGCCATTCTTCGGAATCGTCACGCCCGGCAGTTCGTAGATCGTCAACATCCCCGTATCAAAATCATACCCGATGCCTTCCTGCGTTGGATTGGTGCTCCAGTGATACCCCGAGGGGCGATACGTCGTGTAATCCATCGGATCATACGCACAAAAATCCTCGGCAGTATCAAACACATACGGACTCTGCCCCTGGACGCCCAACGATAGGGAAAATCCCTGCGGCAAACTGTCTGCCTCTAGCGCCACCATAACCAGCACGTGGGAAAAATCCTTATTGTCTCCAGTGTTCAGTATATCAAACGATCCGGTTACATCGGTCGTTTTCAGATGGCCGGTGGCGCTGCCTCCCCCGTCGCGAAATAACAACGCATTCATTCCCCCCGCCGCACTGAACGTGTGCTTGAACGCCAGATCATAACTCGTTCCATTCACCGCGTAAATCTTCGCCGGCGTCGGATCCTCTGCGGTCCAGGAACTGCCCTCGACGGCATCATACGTCAGGGCATCCCACGGCACAAATGCCCCCTCCACTGAAACCACCGCCGAAAGCAGCACTAGTCCCGCAAATAGATACTTACGCTGAAACTTACTCATTTTGTCTTCCTCCTTTCATTCGGTTTTGAATTTTGACTTATCATTTTTCTTTTTACGTCTTGATCTTAATTTTTTACGGGGGTACGCCGTCAAAATACTGTCCCGCGAATGCCTCCAGGTCGCTCAAGGCAACCTGGCCATCCTCGTCGAAATCCATGGCTGAACAGGGATCGCTCGGATCACCCCAATCCGGCGTCGCCAGCCAACATCGGCTGAACACGGCAAAAT
>CAZNQT010000716.1:0-2118 GCA_964574885.1 uncultured Pirellulales bacterium | reverse complement strand
CCCGTGGGGCGTTATGTGAATCAGGTCTTAAACCGTGTTAAAGGCGGCTACAACAATAACCGGTTATCGGTTCGTGCGTATGTGTTAATAACTCCCTGCCCCACGGCGTTTGCGTTTCCCAATGGTGCTGTTTACGTCACGTCCGGATTGCTTTGTCGATTTGAGAATGAAGCACAATTGGCGATGGTGCTTGCTCATGAATTTCAACATTTTCGCTGTCGTCACAGTATCCGCGAACATCGAAAGCGACAGAATAGCAGTAAAACTGGCTATGTCTTGGGGGTTTTGTTGGCGGGAGTTGTGGGGGCGGCAACGGGAATCGTCGATGCGGAGATTCCTGATTCCACGGCAAACTCCATGGGCCGGGCCAAAGGGAGTCGCTATTCCCAGGAGCAGGAATTTGAAGCGGATAAACTCGGTATGTTGAATGCGCTTCGCGCCGGGTATGCGGCGCCGGAGTGTCTCAAGGCCATTGAGATATTGCAGCATATCGACGAAAAGGATAAACCAAAAACGCCCGAAAAATATCCTTCGCATCCGGATTTCCAGGTTCGTTTATCGGTATGCAAAACGTATATGCAGACCGTGGAATTTCAATCGAGTGCCTTGGGGGATCGAATCGCCGTGAAAACCTACAACCGGAATATACTGCCCGTCTTGTTGGAGGATGCCCGTTTGAATATGGATGCCAGGGAATTCGATGCTGCAGAGCGGGAAATCCGAAAATATCTGACTCTCCGACCGGAGAGTGCCGAGGCGTACTTCTTGCTCGGTAAACTCCGTTATTCGCAGTCCCCGCAGGATGACGATCATTTACGCGAGGCAATTTCCTTTTACGAACGTTCGTTGGCCTTAGATGCGACCTGTGCCGATTCGTGTCGCGAAATCGGTTTAATGTATCGGTATATGAACAAACCGGATAAATCTCGTGAGTATTTATCCCGTTATTTAAAGTTAGCCCCACAGGCTATGGATGTACCTATTATTACTTCCTATCTTAACCCGTGATAAACTGGAGGTCGGTATGCGTATGATGTGGCTTTGTATGATGGGGGGGCTGTGTGTGGGAGCCGGTTGTCAGAAATCCTACAATCCCTTCCGGATTGAAAAATCGGAAATCTTTCACCGCGTACATACCGTGGGCATCATGCCCGCTTTGATCCAGGTGGAATCCGATCTCGAGGATCCCAATAAAGTAAAGAATCTCTTTACTGATTGTGTCGATAAGAAACTGCGGGACAAGGGATTTAAAACCATTCCGGTTGCCGAATATAGGGATATTTATGATTCGTTAAAAAAAGCTATGGGCCCTATGTATGATCCCTATACCGGTAAGGTAAAGGAAGAAAAGTTGGAAACTCTGCGCGAGCATACCCGGCGCGAATATCTTGCCAAATTTCCGGTTGATGCGATCCTTTATTCTTGTGTGTTTGTCTCGAAAGTGAAATGGTATTCCAATCGGGCGGAATGGCATGGCGTATCCGAAGCGGCTACCGGACGCGAAGGGTTTTGGGCGGATTTCACGGCTCCCGGCGCCTCGGGCACCATGGCCGGACTCTCCCTTTCCATCATTATGGAAAATCCCCAGGAAGAAAATTATTATGTGAATTTCGGCGGCATCCAGCTTTTATCTCATGTGAAAAACATGGATTTTGTGGATATCCCTAAATCTCAATTGCTCACTGATGCAAATAAAATTCGCAGATCCGTGGATATTGCCTTGCGTCCTTTATTGTCGGACGAAAAGCAAAATTCCATGGAAACCGATGATGGATTTGAGTAAACGTTTTATTTCTTGGCGTCTTTGCAACTTAGCATGAACTTGGCAGGATGGGTGGCTGGCGAATGTGGCTCCGCTGCCCTCGGCGGAGAGACCTGAAACTAAACATGTAGCACAGCCGCCCTCGGCTGTGTTGGGTGACATCGCTAAGCGAGTCCACGAGCTTGGGGGTGGTTTTTATCGACGGGTGGATGGCGGGTGGCATGCTCTGGCGCAGCCTGAGCATGTGGAATCGGGTGGCGTTAGTTGTGTAGGGGCGGCCCCATGTGGCCGCCCAATATGTTCGGGTGGCAGCCACCGAGTCCGCGAGGTGGATGGTGAATGTGGCACAGCCGCCC
>CAZNQT010000715.1:0-2119 GCA_964574885.1 uncultured Pirellulales bacterium | reverse complement strand
GTACATAACTGTAGCTGCAACACTATATGTCGCCATTGCCAAGGTCAATGAACCGGAATGTATGGCGCCGATTGAGATAAGGTTGACAGGCGAACAAAAAGATCTACTGGTGTTGGGATCGAGGGGGAAGCGGGCGGTACTGGTGGATCGGGCAACAGGGAGGGAATCGGTGGTTTTTTCACTACCTGCTGAAGGGAGTGGAGCGGTCGTCAGGGAAAAGACCGCCTATATTACTACTGCCGAACCTTCCGGCCGCATTCTGGCGATGAACCTGGAAACAGGTGAGATACTCAAAGAATACCATGTCGGACACAGTCCCACCGGACCGGTGATAAGTGAAGACGGCCGTTACCTTTGTGTGGCCAATCGGTTTGACAATACCGTTGCAATTATTGATCTGATTTCAGGTGATATACAAACAGTTAAAGTTATTCGCGAACCCGTGGCCCTGGCGTGGGACAAAGACGGCAAACGGTTGTTCGTGGCGAATCACCTTCCCGTCGTGCGGCCTTTCCTGGATGATGAAAATCCGTTTATAGGAGCGGAGGTGTCCGTAATCGATACAGAGCAGGGGCGTTTGATTCGCAATGTAGAACTGCCGAACGGCAGCCAGGGATTACGCGGGATTGCCATCTCGCCGGATGGGCAATATATAGTTGTAACGCACATCTTGAGCAATTATACGGTTCCCACCCGAAACATTGAGAATGGAAATATCAATAAAAATGTCATTACCCTGATTCAGGCCAAGACGCTGGAATGGATCGATACGGTGATCCTCGACGATTCGAAGCGAGGAGCGGCTAATCCGTGGGCCGTAGGTTTTACCGCCGATGGTCGAAAATTGCTGGTCACTCATGCCGGCACGCATGAATTAAGCGTGATCGATTTTCCGGCGTTGCTTCAGCGGATTCAAGTGCGGCATGGCGATCCCGAACGCTACGCTAAAAATGAATTTACCATTATGAACCAGATCCGAAAACGAATTGCCCTGCCGATTAAAGGTCCCCGCTCCCTGGCGATTGGCGGTGGTTTCGTTTACGTGGGAGGATATTTTTCCGACGATATTGCCGTAGTCGATCCGGCGAACGCAGATTTCATCGTAAAAGTAATTCCATTAGGAAAATGCGGCGGGCAATCCTTGGAACGGTTGGGGGAGCAATATTTTAATGATGCATCCCTTTGTTTTGAGCAGTGGCAGAGCTGTGCAACATGTCATCCGGACGGTCGCAGCGACATTATGTACTGGGATTTGTTGAACGACGGGTTGGGGAATACGAAAAACACGAAAAGCCTGTTAATGTCGGCTTTGACGCCGCCGGTGATGTGGCGGGGCGTACGTAAGAACGCCGGAGAAGCGATTCGCGCCGGTATTGCTCATATTCAATTTGCCCAGGTGCAACCGGGACAGGCGCAGACCATAGAAGCGTATCTGTTACATATGAAAGCCGTTCCCAGTCCGTATCTAAATGCGAGCGAAAAGGAGCCGCTCAAGACGGAGTTGGGTTGCGGAAAATGTCATTATCCCGGGACGGAGCGAGGGATTCTTACGGAGAAGGCTCTAAGGGGCAAGGCGATCTTCGAGGGAAAGGCAGGATGTGTTACATGTCATCCGCATCCTTATTTTACCTCGATGCAAAAGGTTGACCCGGGTCTGGGTTCAGGAGTGCTATACGATGTGCCGACATTGATTGAGGTATGGCGTACGGCGCCGTATCTGCATAGCGGAGACGCTTTGACCTTACGCGAAACGATAACCGATTTCAATTTTATGCAAAAGCGGGGAATGACAAAGGATTTGAACGAACAGGAACTGGACGATCTGATTGCGTACCTGAAATCGCTGTAATCCGTCTGCAATTTATAGATACATTAGGCGCAATGATTGTATAAAATACGGAGGACTTCCATTTTATATGGAGTCTTGTCTTCGACAATATTATCTCGCCTCGTACTATGGCAATGTGACTTTTAGCGTTGTATTCGATTTCGTCGTCGGTTGGAGGCCGGTGGCGACGAAGGCGTCGGGTTTGTCAGGGCCGACTTTTACCGTATAGTTACCTGGGGCATATACGTGTGGTTTGAATCGATTTCCTTTTATACGCATGGTATATAGGAT
>CAZNQT010000714.1:0-2120 GCA_964574885.1 uncultured Pirellulales bacterium | reverse complement strand
ATGTTCACCTGCGGGCTGTCCCATACCGGCGGGCCGGAAAGCGACGACCTCGAACAACGCGGATTGCACGGGCGAATCAGCAATATCCCGGCGCAGATCGAATCGATAATCCAGCCCGATCCGGTAAAAGGGAAAATGGATATGAGCATCACGGCGGTCGTGAAACAAACCTCGGTGTTTGGTCCGTCCTTAGAACTACGCCGGACGATATCGAGCGTTCTGGGCCAGTCGATGATTCGCGTGAGAGACGAGGTTACCAATCGCGGCAACGCCGAGGCGCCGCACATGCTAATGTATCATTGCAATTTCGGTTGGCCGTTAGCGGACGAAGGATCACGAGTTCTGTGGCACGGCACGGCCAAGCCGTTCAATCCCGATTTGGAATTGGATCGCAAAACCTTTAATGAAAATTTCGATTATAAAACATGTCCCGCTCCGCAGAAAAGTCATAGCGGTTTTGGCGAGGCATGCGGGATCGCCGATGTAATTGCCGATGCGCAAGGCATTTGCGACATCGGAATTTATAATGAAAAACTTGGGCTGGCACTTCGGATGCGATATAAAAAAGCCCACCTACCGGCCTTGACGACCTGGCAGCATTGGGGTTATGGCGAGTACGTGGTCGCCTTAGAGCCGGGAACGAATCCTCCCATCGGTCAAAATCAGGCCCGGAAGGACAAAACGCTGATCCTGCTTGCCCCCGGTGAAACCAGAGTATATGAGCTTGAATTTGAGGTTCTAACGGACAAAAACCTGATCAGAGATTTCGTGAAAAAAGCGGGCAACTGATGTATCCCTTCTTCAGTGTGAAAGGATGTGAGAAAAATGACGCCTAAGAAATTAAAATGGAGCATATGGGTTTTCGTACCGGTATTTATTTTTTTTTCATCGAGCCGTTTGCAAGCCGACGACAAGGAACTGTTAGAGATTTTCGCGGCGGACGGTGCCGAGCTCGTAATAGATCCGGCCCATCTGGGCATTATCAACGGCAAGGCGACAGTGGGTACGAATTATGCGTTTGTGGGTTGTATCGACGGATTGTGGGCGCCGCCGCTGGTCAGCAGCCAATTCTTTATCGAGACCAGAATCTTTGGCGAAAGAATCCCTACCGAAAAATACAAATGGCTGCCTTATGAAAATAAATGCGAGGGTAAACTCCGGGGCGTCCAGGCGACATCTGTGACAACCATGATTTATGAAGTGCGCGGCGGCGTGCTGGCGCTAACCCTTAAAAACACCGGTCTGAAAACCAAGAAAATCCCGCTGCAATTGATCGCCAACGATCCATTTACCTATCAAAACACGTTGAATTATGTTAAGAATTGGGATTTCCCTGCGCCCAGGAGCAGTTCGCCTGTAACTAACATCGCCGACGCCGATGGAAAGGGAGTTGTCCGGGTTCGGGAAGATCACGCAGTTGCTATCGGCGTCGGCGGTGATCTTGAAGGACTGCGATGGGAAGAGCCCGCGCGTCGTTTCCACGCGACGATCGCTCTGGGGGCGCTTCAGGAAAAGACTTTTTACCTGGCCTTTGCCATAGAAGAAAAAACGAAAGCCATCGAAATTCGGGACGCCATCCTGGCCGATCCGGTAAAACATATCGCGCAGTCAAAAGAACAATATATCCGCGAAGTAAAACACATTTTCAACCGGCTTCCCAGGTTGGAATCCAGCAATCCGGATCTGGAGAAACTCTATAATCGTTCGCTGGTGACGCTGCTGATGAACAGATGGGATGTACCGGAATTTAAGCTGAATCCCTATTACAGCACCGGCAGCGTCAAGGGGGGTTGCGTCTGCAATTATCTGTGGAATTTCGGGGAGGTATGGGAGATTCTTCCTCTGCTGGACCCGGAAGCGGCCAAAAAGCATATTGCCCACTTTCTCCGCATCGATATGACTAAACATTTCTCCTTTTACCCTATTACGGGGGAGCCTTTTGGCCCCTGGTATATGGTGAATCAGGAAAAAATCATCGGCCTGACGTATTACTATGTCAGGTTCACGGGCGATAAAGCCTTCTTGGGCGAGGTAATCAAAGACGGCAAGACGACCCTGGACTTGATGGTGGAAAATGCCCTGCACCTGGACGACAAGAGCAAGCCGGTCCAGCTTACGAA
>CAZNQT010000713.1:0-2122 GCA_964574885.1 uncultured Pirellulales bacterium | reverse complement strand
GTATTGGCAATACGGTAAGGCCAAGGCCGTCCGCCGGGGCGACTGGAAGCTGGTAAAATTCGGCAACGCCGACTGGGAGCTCTATAACCTCGCTGAAGACCGCACCGAATTGAATAACCTGGCCCCACAGCATCCGGAGACAGTCGAAGAACTCACCAAACTCTGGGAAACTTGGTGGGCCGATTGCATGAAATCGTAAGTGATAATCAATAGTATCAAAATCAAAGGAAAGGATGAGATCACGATGAAGAAAAAACGTTTTTATCCGGGAATAATTTTGCTGATAGGATTTGTGTATGGTTTGGGCAGTTCCTTGTGGGCGGCGGATCCGTGGATTGTGTTTGAAGGTAAGCAAGGGCCGGGGAAAGGCAAGCACATCGTGTTTATCGCCGGCGATGATGAATATCGCTCCGAGGAATTGATGCCGCAATTCGCCAAGATCGCTGCAGTGCATCATGGCTTTACGTGTACGGTGCTCTTTCCCATTAACAAAGTGACCGGCGAGATCGACCCGGCCACCCTGGATAATATCCCCGGTCTGGAACATCTCCAGGACGCCGACTTGATGGTGATGTTCCTGCGTTTTCGCGAATTGCCGGACGAGCAGATGAAATGGATTGTGGATTTTGCTAATTCCGGCAAACCAATGATGTCCCTGCGCACGAATACGCATGCGTTCAATTATCAGAAACATCTCAACAGTCCATACGCCAAATACAGTTGGCGCAGCCAGGATCCGAAAGGCGGATTCGGACGCTTGATCTTCGGCGAAACCTGGGTCAATCATTACGGCCGCCATAAAGTGGAAAGCACACGGGGTCTGATCGCGCCGGGAATGGAAACGCACCCGATCGTCAAAGGCATCGACGATATCTGGGGTCCGTCGGATGTCTATGGGATCACGACGTTGTCCGGCGACAGTAAGCCGATCATCATGGGCCAGGTACTCTCCGGCATGAAATCCACCGATCCGCCGAATCCGGAGAAAAAACTCGTCCCCGTCGCCTGGATCAAAACCTTCAAGGGCAGTCAGGGCAAAACCGCGCGTGTCTTTACCACAACAATGGGCCACGCGCACGACTTCAAGAATGAAGGTTTCCGCCGGCTCTGCATTAATGCCTGCTATTGGTTGTTAAAAATGGAAGATAAGATACCCGCTAAAAGCAATGTCGATATCGTCGGGAAATACGATCCGTCGCCCATCGGTATGCACAAACACCGCAAAGGTTTGAAGCCTATGGATCTCCAAATCCCACGGATGCGCGGTGTAATGCTTCCCGTGAAATGACGAGTGACGAAACGGGCTCGAGAGTACTTGCGCATGCCACCCGATATTTGATTGCCGATGACTGGCACAGCCTACCATATAAGTGCTATTTGTCTTTCACGTCGAAGCAATATAGATTGTCTGCATAGCGCAAATACAGTCGGCCGCCGATCACGACGGGGTGGGCCCAACTGGGACCGTCGCCCTGGACGGTCACGTTGCCTTTGATTTCCAGGCCCGTGGGAGAACAGGTTGCCAGGGCCGCCTTACCGCCGCGCTCACTGAACAGGTAAAGCATTCCATCAGCGAAGCAGAGCGATCCCTTGCCGACGCCGCGTTCATTATACAGTCGTTTCCCGGTCTTGAGTTCGAGGCAGGCCCAGCCATTGCCGTTGTTGCCGTAGATATAACCTTCCTGAATGATATAGCCGCCATGGTGACAGACCATATCTTTTGTCATCCAGAGTTGACGGGCGTTAATGCGATTGCGGCTGAGTTCCAGTTTCAAACAGATGCCGCCCTTACCGTATCCGTTCGCCCAGAATACGTACCCGTCGGCAAAGGCCGGGTCCGGACAGTTCGCCGTGTTATTCGCACACCAGTTGTTGCTCCACACCACCTGCCCATTTTTCGCGAGTACGCCGACAATCCCAGCGCGAGTACCTGTAGCGATCATGGAAACCCCTTGGTAAAGTATCGGTACGCAGGAACTGTATTCCGGTCCGGCGCGATAGCCTTTACTGGCCCATATTGGTTCGCCGGTCATTTTATCAAACGCCATAATGCAATTTTCGCCGCCCGGTTTGGCAAGCGCCAAGTTTTTTTCGATCAGGACGGATTCGGCGTATCCCCAAC
>CAZNQT010000712.1:0-2123 GCA_964574885.1 uncultured Pirellulales bacterium | reverse complement strand
CCGTAGGACCCAGTCCTCCGGTCGCTATGATTACTTCTGATGATGCCGCCATGCGGCGTAATTGAGCTGCTATCTCTGTACGATCATCTCCGACCGTAATATGTTCCTGTACGGAAATACCGATCGATGCCAATTGAGCGCTTATCCAGGCGGCATTCGTATCCACTGTCTGCCCCAGGATCAATTCATCCCCAATACTCAATATCGCCGCACGCACTAATATACTCCCAGGATAAACTCAAAAGCAATCAAGACTTTAATATCATCATATATCTTCAACCTTTAACCTCCAACCTTTAACTTTCAACTTTTTATTCGATTCACACATTAAACCGAAAGGTAATAATATCCCCATCCTGCACTACGTACATTTTGCCTTCGAGTCGAACTTTGCCTGCCGCCTTCGCCGCTTTCATATCACCGGCGACGACGAAATCCTCCCAATGCGTCGTTTCCGCCCGGATGAATCCGCGTTGGATATCGCTGTGGATTTCCCCCGCCGCTTCCACCGCCGGGCACCCCGCGGGTATCGTCCAGGCCCGCACGTCGGTGGGGCCATAAGTTAGAAAGGAAATCAGGTTCATCGAGGTATAACATTCACGCAGCAGCAGGTCTTTAGCACTTTCCTGCATGCCCAAATCAGCCATAAACTCCTTACGCTCCTCCGCGTCCAATACCGCCAGTTCCGCTTCCAGCTTCGCCGACAATCCGATCACATCCAGGCCTACCTGCTCGCGATCTAGGGGCATCGGTTTCTGCAATTTGTCCTCATCCACATTGATCACCAGCAGCATCGGTTTCATGGTCAGAAATCCAAAACTGCGGACCAGTTTTTCCTCTTCCTCGGATTGAATCACATCCCGAACCGATCCCAGATTTTCCAGCGCCTCCGAACAATGTTCCATCAGCGCCAGTTCGCGTTTTTGCTGTTCGACCTGCGGCGTGGGCTTGGTGATCGCCACTTTCAGCTTGTCGATCCGATTAGTGATCATTTCCAGATCGGCCAGTAACAACTCATTTTTCAATTCGTCCCAATCCTTGACCGGATCAATCCGGTTGCGATAGGCGGCTACCGAATCGTTATGAAAATTTCGCACTACCACTACCAGCATGGCCGACTGACGTGCCTGTGCTACAATGCGTCGGGCTTCCTGCCGACCCGATTCACTATCGAAATTTAATCCCGGTAAATCCAGAAAATCAATCGTGGCATAGGTCGTTTTCTTCGGTTTATAGATCGCACTAAGTTTATCCACTCGCTCGTCCGGCACCTTGACGTTCGCTTTATCCACTTGGTGTGATACACCGGTGTCCGCGTGTACCTTCCCTTCCGTGACGGCCGCAAACATCGTGCTCTTACCTGACTGCGATAATCCGATTAACGCAACTTCCATGTCTTGCAAACCTCCAAATCCCGGCGCAAAAAAATAGCCGATATTGTCTCGGCTATCTTCGTGCGCACCGGTTCCTTTGTCAAGCTATAAGCTTTCTTTTTTACGATTTGCACCTCGATGCAAAACCAATCGCTTTCACAAACTAATCCGTGGCGCGAATATATTTACCCCATCAAGGCTCGATAACGACGAGCCGCGAATTCCCAGTTCGCGATTTGTAAAAAGCCTTTCACCCAGTCCGCTCGACGATTTTGATATTGCAGATAATACGCGTGTTCCCAGACGTCGCATACCAACAACGGCGTCACGCCCCAAAAGGTCAGGTTCTGATGCTTTTCAACTTGCAGCACCAGCAGCTTATCCGCTACGGGCTCATACGCCAGCACGCCCCAGCCGCTGCCTTCCACCTTACCGGTCGCAGCGGCAAACTGAGCCTGACCCGCAGCGACGTTGCCAAAGCTCGTTTTCATCGCCGTTGCCAGGTCGTCCGGTACTTTCGATCCACCCGGCGTCATAGATTTCCAGAATAAACTGTGCAGGGCATTACCGCTGCCATGAAACGCCAAATCACGCGACAGCGATTTTATAGCGCTGTAATTTCCGCTGCTCCGAGCCTCCGACAATTTACCCAGCGTTGCATTCAGACCGCGCACATAACCGGCATGGTGCTTCAGGTGATGAATCCGCAGCGTCCGTTCCTCATAGACCGGCTCCAGCGCATCATAACCA
>CAZNQT010000711.1:0-2127 GCA_964574885.1 uncultured Pirellulales bacterium | reverse complement strand
AGATAGACGTCCACCGCCGCCACGCCGGTATAAACCAATACATCCTGCACCCAGGCTTCCGACATGCGAATCTTGGGTTTGGAGTGTCCGAAGTTTAAAAAACAACCCGAAGAGCACATCGGCCCAAACGTCGCCGTAGTGACGACGTCCACTTCCCGAGCCGACGCTTCGACTCCTTTCTTCTCGACGTAGTCCATGATCTCGTCCGCCGTCAGTACCACAGCCTTGCCGGACTCGATTCGTTCGTTAATTTGTTCGTAGGTTTTCATCTTCTATTCCGTCCTCAAAATTAGAATGTTCTCTGCTTCGGTTTTATTATCGTATGCATGCCCATTATAAAATTATTACTCGGTAATTTCGATTCACAAGTTTCTACCATTCTACGGAAAAACGGGTTCCTTTCCAGCATTGTTTTTTTCCACATATTTCCTGGTTGACAATTGCATCGTGAGGGAGTATTAAACGAACAGACTATTTATTACTCTTGGAAAAGGAGACTCTTATGAAACACCAAACATCACTTAAGGTAGTTCTGGTTTGTTGCTTGCTGGCTCTTTGTGTACTTTGTACGCAGGTGTCAGCGCAGACGTCTGCGCCTCGTCGAAGGGGAATCTATGGCGACTGGCGGATAAAAATGCAGTTCGGCGAACGGCAGTTCGAATCGATTCTGTCGTTTTCCCGCAACCAGGAGGGAAAATGGACCGGTCAGTGGATCAGTTTCTGGGGACTCAGTGAATTGAAGGACCTCCGGTTTGAAGATGGCAAACTCAGCTTTGTTCAGGAAATACGAGGTCGCGAAGGACAGACCATGACGTCCAAATTTACCGGAACGATCCAGGAGGGCAAACTCTCCGGAACCCTTTCCAGCGACCGGGGGGAGACGAAGGTCGAAGGCCAACGCGTCCCGCGTATGCCCCGCGCCGTTGGAAACTGGGAAATGAAGTATAAAATCGGCGAGCGGGAAATTACTTCCGTGCTTATCGTAAAAACGCAAAAAGTAGGCGATGAAGTCAAACTCACCGCACAATGGCAAAGCGAACGGGGCGAAAATGAAATATCCGATGTACAGTACGAACAGGGCAAGCTGACGTTTAAACGGAAAAGTAAAATGGGGGACCGTCAGTGGGAATCCACCTTTGAGGGTACGATTCAGCGTAATACGCTCTCCGGCGCCTTTAAGTCGGACCGAGGGGAGATTCCGGTCGAGGCGACCCGAATGGGCGTTCCTTTGATCGGCGCCTGGATTCTCGATATCGCTACCGAACAATTGACTCGCAAGCAGAGACTGCGCGTCTATCCGGACCTGAGCGGTCTGTACGGGGCTATTCCCATTAAGAAGATCGATCTGAAAGGCGATCAGGTCAGCTTTAAAATCGTGCTGGAATTCGGGGAACGAAAATTCGAAATGGATTTCGCCGGTAAAATAAAAGAGCAAAATCTTACGGGAGAGATGACCACGGCCCGCGGCACTCAGAAAATTACCGGAAAGAAAGTGATCCGCACTTTCCGCGGACGCCCACCGGCTTCTACCAGATAAATAAAATATGTCTTCTTAGACCTGTGAGACTAACTCCCGCAGGCTTTTTATGTTTTTGTCTGCCTGCCTGTCGCCTGCAGAAGTTGGCTGTCTGTACGTCCTTATCAGGCAATAGAGTCGATAGGTATCATTGTTTAGATACAGCCTCTACCTCTCGCCATACGCGCAGAAAATTACCTCCCCAAATTTTGAGAATATCTTCCTCCGAATAGCCCCGCCGTATCAGTTCCTCGGTGACGTTTAATGCCTCGGCGTGCGTGTTAAATCCGGCAATACCTCCGCCTCCGTCAAAATCCGTACCGATCCCAACGTGATCGATGCCGGCAATCTTCACCGCATGATCAACGTGATCCACAAAATCCCGAACCGTAGCTATAGGATATTCTTGTTTTATCAGTCGGTAGCGGCGGTAGTACTCCTTAATTCGAGGTCGAATGTCCGCCAGTTCTGCCTCGGTCATCTTTTGTCTTTCCTCTAGGGGAGGAACGCCTAAGTGCTCGCGGAGTCGAATAACTGCTTGTTGGCGCTCGGGCGTCTCCGGTCGCAGATACAAATCGAGGGCTACAATCTGGATGACGCCGCCGTTGGCG
>CAZNQT010000710.1:0-2133 GCA_964574885.1 uncultured Pirellulales bacterium | reverse complement strand
ATTCCACTGTATATGTTTTAAGGTGCAATGCAGTCGAAAGTCAATATTTGGTTCCAGGCTTACCAGAACATTTTCCGGCGCAGGGGGTGGGATTCGCTGAATATCCTGAAATAGGCCCGTACTTTGTAATTCCATTTGGAGGATACGATCCATTTCCACCAGCGGATCCGCTTCGTATATTTCGTTTATCTCCTCTCTATTTTCACATTGATTCGTTAATCGGTGGCAGGCGATAACATATCCCTTGGATTTTACGTGTGCGCGTTTCGGATAATTATAACGAAACCTGGTTTTACTGCAACCGGTAATCAGTAGTGCAATGATTATACCTGTTACGATCCGCTTACGCATTTTACGTTTTCCAAGGTTCGATGTAAAATCACACCAATCCGTATTCGGTGAGAATTTGGGTTAATTGTTCCTTTCTAGTGGGACCGAGCGTCACCAGCGGGAGACTTACTTCTTCGGAGTACATCTGGAGCAGGGCCAGGGCGGCTTTAATCGGAATGGGATTGGTCGCCAGGCTTAACAGGGCCTTGCCGAGCTGGAATAATTTGTTATGCCACTGGCGGGCGGAAGCAAAATCGCCTACCAGAATGGCATCGGTCAGGGCTTTTACGTCGGTGGGGACAACGTTGGCGACGACGGAAATGACGCCTTTGCCGCCGACGGAAGCAATCGGTAGAGTCAAGCTGTCATCGCCGGAGAGGATAGTCAGGTTGGTTTTCATTGCGATTTCCGAGACCTGATCCAGTTGGCCGGTGGCTTCTTTGATGGCGACGATATTTTCCACTTCCGCCAGTTTCGCAATGGTACGCGGTTCGATATTCACTACGCAGCGGCCCGGGATATTATACAGGATCATCGGCAGGTCCACTTCCCGAGCGATGGTGGCAAAATGCTGGTACAATCCTTCCTGAGTTGGTTTATTGTAATACGGAGCGACCTGCAGGGTTGCGTCGGCGCCGATTTCCTTGGCATACTTGGTGTAATCGATGGCCTCGGCGGTGCTGTTGGACCCAGCGCCGGCGATCACCGGTACGCGACCATCGACTTCCTCCACCACTACCTTGATTATCTCTTGATGTTCATCATGCGTGAGGGTTGGAGATTCTCCCGTGGTTCCTACGGGAACTATGCCGTCAATTCCGCTTTTGATCTGAAAGTTGACCAGTTCCCGCAAGGTTTCAAAATCCACCTCCCCTTCGGCAAAGGGAGTAACCAGAGCCACCAAACTACCCGTAAACATTATTCAAACTCCTCATGCAAAGTTTTAAATTGTGAGTCACAACAATCCACTCACAACTCACAACTATTTTTATCAATCAATTCCAACATCTGTCGAGTGGCTTGGCGAATACCGACGAAAACGGATCGGGCGACGATGCTGTGGCCGATATTAAAATCCCCCAGTCCCTCGATCTGGGCGACGGGACCGATATTGCGATAATTCAGGCCGTGGCCGGCGTGAACGATCAAGCCGTTGGCCCAGCCGGCATCCCGTCCTTTTTCCAGGTCGCGCAGACACTTGGCGATTTGTTTATCACTACGCGCATTGGCATACATGCCGGTATGTAATTCAATTGCTTCGCAGCCGATCTTGGCACTGGCGATGATCTGGTCCACGGCAGGTACAATAAACGACGAGATCTGGATACCCGCTTTACGTAGTCGTTTCACGACCGCCATTAACCGTTTTTGATGACGAACACAATCGAGCCCGCCCTCGGTGGTTAATTCCTGTCGTTTTTCCGGGACGAGGGTAACCTGATCCGGTTTAAGTTTGCAGGCGAAGCGCACCATCGCTTCGGTCATGGCCATTTCCAGATTCACTTTCACCCCGGCAGTTTGCTTGATTACTTCCACGTCGCGCGGTTGGATATGCCGCCGGTCTTCGCGCAAGTGCAGCGTGATACCGCTGGCGCCGCCCAGTTCGCATTCGACGGCCGCCCAGACGGGATCGGGTTCATCCACCCGACGCGCCTGACGCAGGGTGGCGACATGATCAATATTTACATTCAACTGAGCCATCGATGAATTCCTATGTTTTTTGGTGATAACCATGCCTAAGCTTCGCGTAGGCATGCCACCCAACGCCGTGAACTTTTTAGTATTACGCTGCATGGCAAACCC
>CAZNQT010000709.1:0-2137 GCA_964574885.1 uncultured Pirellulales bacterium | reverse complement strand
AACTTTTGCCACAACCAATTAAATTAGTTCTTGTGGCGCAAAGAAGGCCCCCCCTGCGCAGGCAGGGGGCCACGGTTCCGAAAAGCCCCTTTGGCATCGAGATACTGGATTCCTGCAAAACTCTTATAATTAAAGTGTGCCACGGCCATCCTGGCCGTGGTTTGTGCTATTGGCCTTCCGTACGCGTAGCACGGCTGAAACAGCCGTAATACACTTGTATAGCAATGTCAGGTAGGGTGTGCATCGCACACCATGTTCAATTCTTACGATATTGCCCCGTGATTCTGCCGATAGAAACGAGTGTAAGGTATAGTGTGACGTGGAACCTGTGCGCGGAAAAAAGAAAACTATAGCTGCGAGCAAGGTCCGATAAAAAAACGATAGAATCAACGAACACTCGACAGAAATTATGCTGTGTAAACAATGTATTTTGGTATCCACTTTCATCCTGCTCATGGCAACCGTCCATTCACCGTCCGCAATGCAGGTTACGGACGCAGCGGACAAAGCAGAATCCTCTAAGCCCTACCCTCCCAACACCGCCGTTTCCGAGACCACGGTTCCCGTAACCGCTCCGACGGACGAGGCGTTGAACGATCCCAACGAACTCCTGCCCGAACAAAAAGCAGCTTTACAAAACGAGTCAAAGCCAACCGCACCCCCCGGCGCGACGGCCCCTGCCGCCAAAATTTGGCAACGCTATTATCATCCACAGGTCACGGCACGCATCTTCAATGTCCTTTGTTATCCCTATTATCAAGGGGGAAAATCCTACCCCCTGTCCAAGGCTATATCCGCGATAACTCCTTCCGCAGATACCGTGCGGATCGATCCGAACCAGTTCGATTCGGAAACCAAACTGGAGACCATCCTCCCTATCCAGGAAACGTATTGTGATCTGATCCATCAATGGCGAAACATCAACGAATCCACGGGCGCGACCCTGGAGGTGGTCCGCTCGATTGAGTTAACCCGACGGGCGACCGGTATTTATCATGTCAACGCCAAACTGGCGATTGAAGTGAAACGCACGTTGGGCCGCATCGGTCGCCTGAATCGCCAATTTGATCTGACCAGCCGATTCGCCCTGCAGAACCTTCTCTGTGGCCGCTATGACAAACTCTTGACGGCGCGCCTGGAAAAACAAGTGCACGAACTGCAAGCGCTGTTTGAATTGCTGTGCGAACAAAATGACGCCATCACCGTCGCATTGGGCATCGGCAAAATCAACCGTCAAAACCAACAAGCGAAACAAGCTCCCATCTCTTATACCAATCTCGGTCTGCCTAACGTCCCCAGCGAACTATACAAAAAACAATAACCTGGGGACGCAACAATACGCATCCAGCGTTTTTTTCTTACCGACGTTTCAAGTTTATTTTCCCATTCAATCCTATTCAAATCCCCCTGTAGCTTTACCTTGACTCGAATACGACAGTTGCTTCGTCCCGAAATCTACCTATAATAATAAAAGTAATTATGGTAAAACCGGAACGATTCGAAAGGTAAACGGAAATGTTCAACATTCATCAGACCAAGACCGGCGCCCATGCCCGTCGGATTCGCATGCCCTTAACGCAGAGTTTTCCGAGTAAAACGCTGGCACATCCGGCACCTCATGCGCCCCGCATTTTTGCCGATTCCGCTACCTTTAGTGATATCGAACCGCTCTATAAAGCGGGCATGATTACCGGCGTGACGACGAATCCCTCCCTGATGAAAAAAGCCGGCGCGCAAAGCTGGAACGAGGCTCGAACCATCTCCACCGATATCCTCAAATTATTACACCCCTGCCCCGTCAGTCTCGAATTGACCGAGGTAACCGAAAAGGCCATGATCGAACAGGCGCTCGACTTGGCGGCCTGGGGGGAAAACGCTGTCATCAAGGTCCCCGTCGGCGGTTATACCGCCCTCGATGAATCCTATGATCCCTACACCGGTCTGAAAGTAATTCATGCCCTGTGGGAAAAGGATATCAGGACCAATGCTACGTTGATTTTCAATTCCACGCAGGCCTTCTGGGCGGCACAAACCGGTGCGTCCTATGTCAGTCCGTTTCTCGGCCGCCTGGCGGATTACGCCTATAAAAACGATCATCCGGAACGACCGCCGGGTAATAGTCTCTACTGGATTGAGG
>CAZNQT010000708.1:0-2139 GCA_964574885.1 uncultured Pirellulales bacterium | reverse complement strand
CGGGCGGCTGTGCCACATGCACCATCCACCTCGCAGACTCGGGGGCTGCCACCCGAACATATTGGGCGGCCACATGGGGTCGCCCCTACCCGACAAAACCACCGGCAAGCTCCGTGGACTCGCTTGGCGGCGCCACCTGTCAACTCGACTCGATAGATCGATAATCTGCCCCCGGCACAGGTCCGGGGGCTAACCGGAGAATAAATTTCTCCGCCGAGGGCGACGGCGCTACATGCACACGCGAGTACATTGCCATCTACCTCGCGGAGTCGCTTGAGTCGTCATAATTTTGTGGATAGTGCGTTCCTAAGTTGTTTAGATTAGGCAAGATAAGTAATTTTATAGCCATCGAACGGGATTACTAAAAATTGTATTGTTTTTTAACATAAATCTCCGTATAAAGGCGTCGTAGATTTCGACGTAAAGAATATAGTATGAATACGGAACAAACATATCCCCATTGAAGGAATTTCAAAATGACAAGACGAATAAGAAAGCTACAAGCGTTTGTATTGACGATGTCTTTTGTCGCGGGACCGCTCTATGGCGATGTGAGCGAGCCACCGCCACCGATACCGACGGAGGAACAACCCGAAGTATTAACCCGTGGACCGATGAATGAAGCCTTTGCCGAACCGGTTGAGTTACAGGTGCAGGCAGGTCTGGTAGTACCAACGCAGCCACCTGACAATATCGTGGAAAATCCCCCGGCCGATAAGCCTGCCGGTTCGCAATTTGTCTGGGTGCCAGGGTATTGGGCCTGGGATTCGGAACGAAACAGTTACCTCTGGGTCAGCGGTTGTTGGCGTGCCGTTCCTCCGAATATGTACTGGGTACCCGGTTACTGGGCCAAAGTGCCTGAAGGTTGGCAATGGGTAGCCGGTTTCTGGGCGCCGATATCGAACGAGGATCAAATCGAGTATCTGCCGGCGCCACCGGCACTTGAGGAAGTTTCACCGCCAGGCGAATCGTCGTCTCCGGACAATATTTGGGTACCTCCCTGTTGGTATTGGCGCGAGGGCCAATATATTAAACGCTCCGGGTACTGGCTTACGCCCCGGACGGGCTGGATCTGGATACCCTCTCATTATGTATGGACGCCTCGGGGCTATGTGTTTGTCGCCGGCTACTGGGACTATCTTCTGGACCGTCGCGGGATTTTGTTTGCGCCGGTCTATTTCCCCCGGCCCATTTATAAACGGCCGGGATACACATACACGGCGAGTATCATTATCGATGTCGATAATTTACAATTTTGCCTGTTTACCTGTCCACGATACTATCACTATTATTTCGGCGATTACTACGATGATATCTACCTTGGCGCCGGTATTTACCCGTGGTTTGAATGTAAGCGACGCCATACGTGGTACGACCCGATTTACGAACATAAAAGCTGGCGCTTCCGTAAGTCCGATCCTCACTGGGACGAAAACCAACGGAAAGAGTACGAACATCGTCGTGCAAACCGGGAGTTTCGTCCACCGAAGACTTATCGCGAGATGAAAACCCGACTTACCAGGATGCCTATGACGCAGCGAAAAAATATTCAAATGGCTGAACCGCTGAAAAAATTAATCTCCGGAAAAACATCACCGCTAAAATTTGACCGGATGAACAACAACACCCTAAAGAAACTATCCCATTACACTAAAAACGTGCATGAGTTCCGCCGAGAGCGGAATCGATGGGAATCTTCGTCGCCGGCTCAACCGAAATCCCGGCCTTCCGCGGCTCCCCACGTGCCCAGGTCCCAGCCGGACCAGGTTAAGATTCCGAATTCACCCGTGGTAGAGAAACGAAGTTTCTGGAGCGTCTTTAAGAAAGGTCCGCCGTCTCGACCGACCAAAGAACGAAAAACCGAGGTAAAAAAAAGACGCGAATCCAAAGGAGGTCGCCAAAAAAACTGAAATTTATTTCTCCAGAATAAAATATAAAATACACAATGAGAAATGAATGAGTAGATGAGTAAATAGGTAGATGGGTAAAAGTGATTAGTGGATAGTGGATAGCGATTCTTCGCTGCGCTCAGAATGACATGGTTATCGACCACCGCCAAGCTCGCGGCCTCGCTTGGCGGTGCGACCTGTTGTTCTACGCCCGGTCGCTGGCGCTCCCGGCTCTTTGGTGGAATTGAAT
>CAZNQT010000707.1:0-2139 GCA_964574885.1 uncultured Pirellulales bacterium | reverse complement strand
ACCGGAAGCCAACAAAGGCGGCGCCGTCATGGACCTGCGGGAATCGCCCACGCCACCGGAATACGACATTGTAACCACCCTGGATAAGCCGTACCATCAGCCGCACCTGGAGAACTTCTTCAATGCCGTTCGCGGTAAGGAAAAACTCAATTGTCCCGGTGAAATTGGCTACGAAACCGCCGTCATGGTCCTCAAGGTCAATGAGGCCATCCCGACGGGAAAAATACTAGAGTTCAAAAAGGAAGATTTCCAGGTTTAATACGGGTAAACTAACAATCAAACCGTAATTTCCGACCGAACAAACCGGGTGGATTATATTTCTGCCCGGCTGTTTATATCAGCTTTTTGCAGCCTCATAAGGCGCCAGAGCTAGATCCTGGATCGTTCCATTCGCCGAAACCGGGAAATTTTCTTTGTGTGATGCGAATTTTAGGAGTATAAGTTTATATTTGAGTTGCACTTACATAACTGAATGTTACAAAATGGAGGTTAGGCATACTTTGAAAAGAAAAATTTCTCAATTAATTTTTCTTTTCAAATCGCAAGTTATTGTATGGTCATAAGTTACAAACTTATTTCAGAAAATCCTTTTTAGGATTTTCTGAAATAATATATGCCTAACCTCAATTTGGTAAGACTCTAGTTAATGAGAAATGGGAAATTGTCTATGAACAGCAACTGGAGGCAGTGGATCCTGGCGTTGGCGGTACTGGGGAGTATCAACGCCGCCGGCCGGGCAATGGAAGAAGGCAAACTTCTCGGTGACGGCAGCGACGGCAATCGGTCCGGTCCGGTTCATCGCATACCCCTCATGACCAAAATCTTTGAAGACGATAAAATCACAGAAGTCAAACCCACCGGCGAGCAGGATATGCCATTTACCTGTAAGGCGACTTGCGGCGCTTGTCATACCTACGGAATCATTAAACAGGGCTGGCATTTCAATTCCTCATCCGAACACGCCAAAGCCGGCCGACCCGGCGAACCCTGGATTATGGTCGATACAAGTTCCCGCACCGTACTGCCTATCTCGGGACGGGGCTGGCACGGGACCTATGAGCCTAACGATATCGGCGTCACCCCCTGGGAAATGTGCACGCAATTCGGACGCCATATGCCCGGCGGTAATTACGGCGAAAAATTCACCGAAGGCCAGGACGGCAGCGAATGGATTGACGCCTCCGGCCCGTTCGAGATTAACTGCTTCGCCTGCCATAACGCCGATCGCCGGCAGGATCAATCGCTGGCCGCTCTTCTGGGTCTGCGCAAACTCTATCGCTGGATACCTACCGGTTCCTCGGGTGTTGGCGAAGTAACCGGCATGCCGCCCGACGAAATGTTCGATCCGTTTATGGATGATGATGTCAAAGTCATTTACGACATGAACCGGTTCAATAGTAAAAAAAATGTGTTTTTTGATATCGTTCGTGAAGTGCGCAAAAATCGCTGCTATTTCTGTCATTCGTACCAGTACATCGATCAGCCCGAAGCAGAACATTGGCTCAGCGACGAGGATATCCATCTTACCTCCGGCATGACGTGCGTGGATTGCCATCGCAACGGCCAGAATCACCTGATTACCCGCGGTTATGAAGGCGAAGCCGAAAAGGAAGGCAAACCGAAAGCGGTGGAAGAATTCACCTGCAAAGGCTGTCACCTGGGAAACCACGACGACTGCGAGAACGAAACCGATAAACCCGGGCGCCTCAGCGCCCCGAAGCCCAAACATATAGGCATCCCTCTCGTTCATTTTGAAAAACTTACCTGCACCGCCTGTCACAGCGGTCCCATACCGAAAGCGAAAAATCAACGCGTTCGCACGCCGCGAATCCATCGGCTGGGTCTGCACGGCAAACACCGTCTGGAACTGGATCTACCGCATGTCGCTACGCCGGTGTTCGTAAAAAATGAAAACGGTAAGATCGGCGCCTCCCGCATGATCTGGCCCGCCTTTTGGGGACGCATCAAGGACGATAAAGTCACCCCCCTCAAACCCAAGGCGGTCAAAGACGCCGCCGAAGCGGAACTTGCCGCTCAGCAGTCCGAAACGAAAAACGACTGGCTCTCGCTGACCGAAGAGCAAATCGGTAAGGTTTTAGCTAAGCTAAAGGCCGACGATAAGGACGAACCGGTGTATAT
>CAZNQT010000706.1:0-2166 GCA_964574885.1 uncultured Pirellulales bacterium | reverse complement strand
CTCCTATGTCGGATACGCTTAAAGTGATTATCGTGGGCGGCGTCGCCGCCGGACCCAAGGTCGCTGCCAAGGTGGTGCGATTGAATCCCACCGCTGAGGTGACCATCATTGATAAGGGCAAGTTACTCTCTTACGCCGGCTGCGGCCTGCCCTACTATATCGCCGGCATCGTCCGCGAACAGAAACAGTTAATGAGTTCCCCCGCCGGAGAAGTTCGAGATCCCGTCTTTTTCCAGAAGGTAAAAAACATCCATATCATGAACCAGACCGAGGCGACCGAAATCGACCGCCGTAGTAAAAAAGTACGCGTCAAAGACTTGGCCTCCTTGCAGGAATCCTCGTTGGAATACGATAAACTGGTGCTCGCCACCGGTTCGATGCCTGCAATCCCCCAATGCGAGGGCAACCATCTCAAGAACATCTATTCGTTACACGGCGTCAGTGATGCCGAAGGAATTAGAACCGCTCTCGAAACCGGTAAGGCCCGCGATGTCGTCATTGTCGGTGGCGGACTCATCGGCGTCGAAGTCACCGAGGCCCTGGTCCAGAAAGGATGTCGGGTTACCATTGTCGAAAAACGCGACCAAATTCTTATCGATCTCGACTGGGAGATGGCCAAACTTGTCGAACATCACATGGAAGCCAACGGTGTCAGAGTGCTTACTGACACCACTTTTAAATCGTTTGAAGGACAGGATTCTGTCAAAACCGTCCATACCAGCCGCAATTCCCTCCCGGCGGACATGGCCATCCTTGCCCTGGGGATCCGACCCAACACCTTGTTAGCCCAGCAAGCCGGTCTCGATATCGGCGCCACCGGCGGGATCAAGGTCGATCCGCTCCTGCGCACCTCCGATCCGGATATCTTTGCCGCCGGCGATTGCGTGGAATCCGTACATTTCATCACGAAAAAACCCTGTTATGAGCCCTTCGGTTCTATCGCCAACAAACAGGGTCGCGTCGTGGCTTTGAATATCTGCGGTAAGCAGGATGCCTTCCCTCCGGCGCTGCATAGCGTGGCCTGCAAAGTGTTCGAGTATGGCATCGCCCGAACCGGCCTGAGCGAAAACGAAGCGCGCCAGCATGGGTACAACGTCACTACCGTTTTAACGCATGCGCCGGATCGGGAACATTTCTCCCCCGGCGCCAAACCATTAATGCTCAAGCTCGTTGTCGATACGCAGACCCGCCGCCTGCTCGGCGCCCAGGCTGTCGGACCGGGACACGCCGATAAACGCATCAATATTGCCACAATGGCCATCATTGCCAACATGACCGTGGACCAGATCGCGAATCTCGATTTGTGTTACGCTCCCGCCTTTTCTCCCGTGATGGACAATTTGATCACCGCCGCCAACATCGCGCGCAACAAACTCGACGGCGACATGGTCGGTATCACTCCCATGGAGCTCTACCAAAAAATTCAGGATCAGGAAGATATGGTCCTGCTCGACGTCCGCACCCACCAGGAATATGAGCACGAGCGTCTCCCTAATTCCCAACACATCCCGCTGGGCGTTCTGCGCGAACGCATGAGCGAACTGCCGACAGACAAGCTGATCGTTACGTTTTGTGATATCTCCCTGCGCGGGTATGAAGCCGCCCTCATCCTCCGCGCCGCCGGTTACGTCGACGTCCGCGTCCTCGACGGCGGCCTGAATATGTGGCCCTACGAAAAACTGCAATAAAAAATTTATCGCCCCCTTCTTTATCAATGCCGCTTACGATTGGGTGGCAGCCACCGAGTCTGTGAGGTGGATGGCCTTCAAGCCCCCGCTGTCAACCAGGGGCCGAATCCCCAATCGTACTACGTTTGCATCCCAAAAAAATGAATCAAAACAACAATACCCCGTCGTCAACTACAGCGACTGGTTAGCTGCTGGCATTAGGTTCCAAAGTTATGACAACTTTTCCTTGGGAGTGCCCTTGATTGTAGTACCGGAGTGCTTCCGCGACCTTAGGTAACGGGTAACATCTATCGATAACCGGTACGATCTTACCGGCTTCCAGAAGCTCTTTCATAAAGATCAGATCTTTTTGGTTGGGCCTCACTGACAGGTTAACCATCTTCTTATCCCCTGTCATGGAAATCCATGGTCCCAGGAGCAAAGCTTGAAAAATCTGCGCGAGAGAACCTCCGGTCATTACGTAAATCCCCTGAGGACG
>CAZNQT010000705.1:0-2179 GCA_964574885.1 uncultured Pirellulales bacterium | reverse complement strand
TGCGTGGAGTGGGCCTATAGCCCGCACAGTTGCCTATGACTACTGAACTACAAAAAGTCCGCAACATCGGGATCATGGCCCATATCGACGCCGGCAAGACTACCGTCACCGAGCGGATTCTCTTCTTCACCGGCCAAACCCATAAGATCGGCGAAGTGCACGACGGCACTACCATAATGGATTACCTGGAAGAGGAACAGCAGCGTGGCATTACGATCACCTCGGCCGCGACTACCTGTCCCTGGAAGGGCTTTACGATCAACTTAATTGACACTCCCGGCCACGTCGATTTCACCGCCGAGGTCGAACGATCCCTCCGGGTACTCGACGGCGCCGTAGCGGTCTTCGACGCCAGCGAAGGCGTTCAGGCCCAATCGGAAACCGTCTGGCGACAGGCCCAGAAGTATCACGTTCCCTGCATCTGCTTCATTAATAAAATGGATAAGGTCGGCGCCGATTTCGAAATGGCCGTCAATAGCATCCGCGAAAAACTCCTGGCCCATCCCCTACCCCTCCAATTGCCTATCGGCGCTGAGGATAAATTCGTTGGCTTCATCGATCTGCTCGATATGCAGGCCCTCTTTTTTCACCCGGAGAAAATCGGCGCCTCCTTCACCGAAGAAGAAATTCCGGAAATCTACCGACAACGGGCGCAGGAGGCCCGTCGCCATCTTATCGAACAGGCCGCCGAATATGACGATCATCTCCTTGAAAAGTATCTCCATGAAGAAAAAATTACCACCGAGCTGATTATCGCCGGCCTGCGCAAGGGGACCCTGGAAGGCAAACTCCATCCCGTACTCTGTGGCGCCGCCCTCAAAAGTATCGGGGCTCGTAAACTCCTGGATGCCGTCACACAGTTTCTATCGTCGCCTCTCGACCGCGACGCCGTACAGGGACATGCCCCTGGAAAAACCAAAAAGATCACCGAATACCCCTGCGATCCCAACGGGCCCCTCATTGCCCTCGCCTTCAAAATTATCTCCGACTCCCATGGCGATTTGACCTTTGCCCGTATTTATTCCGGCGCCCTTAAAAACAATACCCGCATTCTCAACAGCACTCGAAACCGTAAGGAAAACGTCACCAAGATCTTCCAGATGCACGCTGATTCCCGCAAAGCCAAAAACGAAACCGGCGCCGGCGACATCGTAGCGATCGTTGGACTAAAGCATACCCTTACCGGCGATACCCTCTGTTCTCTGAAAAATCCCATCGAATTGAAAACCATCGAGTTTCCCGAACCGGTATTATCCCTCTCGATCGAGCCCCGGACGGCCGGGGAAAGAGCCAAACTCGCTGAGGCTCTCGAGGTTCTAAAAAAGGAAGATCCCACCTTTGCCGTTAACTACCAGGCCGAAACTGGGCAGACCATCATGAGCGGCATGGGTGAACTCCATCTCGAAATCCTACAGCACAAACTCACCCGCGATTTGAAAGTCGATGTCCTGATCGGAAAACCACGAGTTGCTTATAAGGAAACCATTACCCGGACTGCCCAGGGAGAAGGCAAATTTATCAAACAAACCGGAGGAAGGGGGCAATATGGTCATGTGATTATCGCTATCGAACCGCACATACCGGAAGAAGACGAAGACAGCCTGATATTTGAAGATAAACTTGTCGGCGGAGTCATTCCGAAAGAGTATGTCCCTGCGATCAAGACCGGTATCCGCGATGCTGCCGGTAACGGTATTCTGGGTGGTTTTCCCATGATTAACATAAAGGTTTCTATCCTGGATGGTTCCAGTCACTCGGTTGATTCTTCCGATATCGCTTTCCAGCAGGCGGGTGGTATTGCCTTGATCGACGCCGTAAAAAAGGCCAATCCCGTGCTCTTGGAGCCTATTATGAAGCTCCAGGTCGTCACTCCCGAACAGTATTACGGCGTCGTCCAGGGCGATCTGTCTCGCAAACGTGCCGTGATTAATCATACCGAACAGCGGGGCCGATCCCGCGTGATCGACGCACTCGTCCCCCTTGCCGAGATGTTTGGCTATGCCTCCGATCTGCGCTCCAGCACTCAGGGCCGTGCCGGCTACACTATGGAGCCGTATGAATATACCCCCATGCCCGACCAGATCTCTAAAAAAGTCCTGGAATCCTACTATTAACGGGCATTAGCCGAATGGCGGTCCGTTAAGCACAATATTTTTTCCTCCACTCTTTTCTTGTTAGC
>CAZNQT010000704.1:0-2184 GCA_964574885.1 uncultured Pirellulales bacterium | reverse complement strand
ATACCGGCGATAAATGATTTCGGACCAAACGGCGACCTGGATACAAATCCGGTTCAGGGAAATGATAATGCCGTGGATGCCATCGATCCGGTCGATAATCTCGCCTTGTTTGAACCGCCTGCGGAAAAATACGGCGCCTTTGAAAGCATTCCGCCGCTACCGCAAGAAGGACAATCTCGCAACGCGCCGCCGAATCCGCCGGGATTACCGGTCCCCCAAAAAAGAGGAGGTAATATTGGTCGTAAAGGAAAAAGCATAATTCGTTCTCTTTCCCCTTCGTCACGATTGCATGGCGCCGGATCCGGAATTCTCCGTTCGGAACGCTTTTGTCCGGAGAACTACGAAAGAATCAACACCGAACAATGTGAAAGCTGCGAAAAGTATCGCCATTGGCCGGAAGGAACGGAGGAGGAACCGCGCGAATGTTGGTACGACTGGCAATCTGGGTACATCGCAGATAATTCTTGGGAGGAGGAAAAGGATGAAGAAGAATGATATGTAGGGCTTGACTTGATTGTAAAGAAGATCATGAATATAGGATGGATTTAATTTCCCACGAACAACTTCGTAAGAATTCTTTCTCTGGGACGCTCTTATCGTGTGGAATAATCACATGATAAGGACCAAGAGGATGAAGAAATCGGATCGGCGGTTCACTACTCATAATAACTCCCAGGAAGATACAGGACGCCCTGGTCGCCAGCGGAATTTGACGCAGCGGGAAGTTCGGGCCGCTTTTGAAACCTGTCCCCAGTTTCCGCCCATTCTTTCCCTGGACCAGGCAGCGAAATTGGCTCACCTGGCCCCCAGCACTTTAAAGCGGCTTGCTTCCGAAGGCTTTTTTACTCATAGTATCCGGCGGGGAAAGCCCGTTGCGTTTTGGAGAGACCGGTTTGTAGTGGAAGTGATGGAATTAGATCAGGCCCGGAAACGCCGTAAGAATTCCCGGGCCCAGAAGAACGCACCGAAAGGAGGTGATGCCAAATGAAACTGATAGATAAACAGGTCGTGGAAGCGACCCATCCTAAAATTTACATAGGCCGGCGTACCTATGTGCATCAACGCACGGGCCAGATCCGGATCGCCAAGCCCTATTGGGCTGAGTATTTCGTAAACGGCAGGCAGTATCAGGAACCGCTAAAAACTCCTAATAAGGCGGCCGCCATTCGGTCCGCCTATGCCTTGGCCGAGCGGTTAGAACAAGGCTGCCATAAGATTCGGGATAGCCGGAAAACAGTGGATGATTTAGGCGAACAATACTATGCGTATTGTGCCGGCCGGAACCGGGCGAAAAAAACTTTGGTAAAGTACAAAGGGCAATTAAAGCGCTTTGCCGCCTGGTGTCGAGCGCAGGGTCTTCTGCGGGCGAAATCGTTTGCGCCCGATGATCTTTTCGCTTACCGTACTTATTTGACAGAGGAATGTCATCTCACCGAAAAGAGCATTTACAACGAAACCATCGTGATAAAACAACTCTTCAAGTGGGCGGTCAAGTACGGCCACCTTGCGCAAAATCTGATTGCTCCTATCCAGTTCAAGAAGGTCAAATCCCCCCGGCAACCTTGCTTTACCCTCGAACAGGTGGAATTACTGTTGTCGAATGCCGAGCCCTGGGCGGCGCCTATATTTTCCACCCTGGCTTATACGGGCATGCGGATTGGCGAGTTGCAGCAGTTGCGCTGGGAAGATCTGGATCTGGAATGGAATGTGATCCATGTCTGCCGGGGCGGCAGCAGCGGCAAGCCGAAAGATAAAGAGGATAGGTTTATTCCTATCCATACCAGGAAACTGAAGCCGATTCTGCAAAGCTTGCCAAGGGCTTCGGATTCTGTTTTTTTTATGCCGAATAGTCTTGAGGTCAGTCAGAAGAAATTGCTGGCCTACTTAAAACGTCTGTGTAAAGAATGCGGTTTTGCCAATCCGAAACAGTATAAACTGCATACATTTAGGCACTTCTTTGCCAGCTATTGTGCGCAACAGAACCTGTCCTATAAGTATGCCCTGGAATGGATGGGCCATTCCTCCAGTGCGATCCTGGATTTGTACTTTACGATGAATGATCGACACTCGCAGATGGCCATGAACAGCTTAAGCTTCAGTAGTGAAAACAGCGAAAATAGGACAGTACTAGGACAGTCAGGTGGCCAGAACAAAAAAACTCAATCACAAATCACTTCTAAATAA
>CAZNQT010000703.1:0-2189 GCA_964574885.1 uncultured Pirellulales bacterium | reverse complement strand
GCCCTGGGGGGGATGGTGACGGCGGACTGTCGGGATGCCCAAGGCCGCGATGTCCAGCGGTGGGACGAGTGCGTGCGGATCGGGACTCTGCTGGCGGACGAGTCGCTGCGGATTGTCAAGGCAGCGGTGATACAGAAAAATCCCGACCTGTATTGCGGCTCGACGACGATTAAACTTCCCATCGACAATCCCATAATGCGAATGATTCTCAAAACTTCGCCGCTCGGTCTCGGCGCCAAGGTCGATGACCAATATCGAATCGCCACACAGTTAAACGTGGTCAACCTCGGCAACGCTCAGATGCTCACCATTCCCGGCGAAGCGCTGCCGAACATCGGCTATTATCTCAAACGCAAGATGTATGGCGAGCACAACTTCCTCTTGGGCCTGACCAACGACGCCTTTGGCTATATCCTCACCAAGGTGGACTGGAACAGTTTCGACCGCTACAAGTATATCAGCCGCACCTGCCTCGGCGAGATGACCGGCGAAATCTTTATCAGCGATGCGCTGAAGTTACTGAATCAGTCCCCCCGACCGAAAACGAATCTCCATAAAGCGGAAACGAAAAAAATACGGGTGGTGCTAGCGGGAGACTCTACGGTAACGGATAAGGCCGGGTGGGGCGGCGCCCTGGGTGAATATTTCCGGGATAACGTCAAGGTAATAAATTTCGCACGCAGTGGCCGAAGTTCTAAAAGCTACATCAACGAAGGCTGGCTGGATAAAGCGCTGGCTGCCAAACCCGACTATCTATTGATTCAGTTCGGTCACAACGACTGTCCGGGCAAAGGACCCAAACGGGAAACGGATCCCAATAGCAGCTATAAGAAGTACCTGACGACCTATATCCGGGAGGCGCGTAAAATCGGAGCTGTACCCATACTGATTACTCCTATGACCAGAAGAAATTATGACGAGAATGGCAGGATCAAATCCATTCTTACTCCCTATGCCAACGCCGTGAAAAGCGTCGGCAAGGAGCAGAACGTGCCGGTGATCGATCTACATACGCGAAGTATAGAATTGTTCGAGCGTTTGGGCGACGCCGGCAGCAACGATCTGCAGCCCAAAGGCGATCGATCTCACTTTAATGCCAAGGGCGCTCGGGCGATGGCCAAAATCATTACCGACGAACTCAAAAACACCGACGTCGATTTAGCAAAATCATTAAGAAGGTAAAAGAATCAAAAACTTTTCCCAGGCAGGACTCACACTCTTGGTCAACCAAAACAATCCGCTCCTTTACTCATCTACTCTTTTACTCATTCACCCATTTACTCTTTTCATCCTTCAGGCTTCATCCTTTCTTTACGTCGTCTTCTCGAACGTTCCCCCGCCCTTGTTGACCAGCTTGGTAAAGCCTTTGTCGCGCAGATTGCTGTTGGAGAGGATATTGGTACTGCTGTGACACCGCGCCGGTATCTTTTTGACCTTCCCCCCGCATTTCGGACACTTAGTTAATGGCTTGGCGCTCATCGCCTGTATCTGCTCAAAACCATCCTTGCAGTACTCACAACCGTCGTCTTTGGTTTTATAAATGTATATCGGCATAACATTCGGGTTCCGGGTCCCGGGTTCCGGGTCCCGGGTAATAAAACACTAGCTTTCGTCTTTGGATAATGATTGTTTTAGTTTGTTTAACATTTTACCCACGTCCTGGGCAATGTCCCAGATAATTTTTGTTTCCTCCCGCTTAACGAAATTCAAACGGACTGCAATCACCAGATGCGTTTCCAATTCATATAGTGATCCCTTGGCAATGGATAAATGACGTAAGTATTCGCCGCGGTGAGTACGTCCGTATCCTTCGGCAATATTGGCCGGTATTGATACTGCTGCTCTTCGAATTTGACTCGTCAGACCATACTTTTCTTCGTCGGGAAGTTGTTTCACTAACCGATAAACAGAAAGCACCAACTCAATCGACTTCTGCCATACATCCAAATCCCGATAACTCTGTAAAGCCATATTCTTATCCTATATTCTCTTACCCGGAACCCGGAACCCGGAACCCGGTACCCTACTCTCTAAACCCTAGACCCTAGCTAAAGAGAGCCTCGACAAATATCTCCGGATCGAACGGTTCGATGTCTTCGGGTTTCTCGCCGAGGCCGACGAATTTCACGGGTAACTGGACCTGGTTACGAATGGCTATCACGATTCCCCCTTTGGCGGTGCCGTCGAGC
>CAZNQT010000702.1:0-2190 GCA_964574885.1 uncultured Pirellulales bacterium | reverse complement strand
TACAGGGATTGCTGACAATGCTGTTCAAGACATGGCTGTCGGGCGGGAATCCGCCGTTGTTTATGGCCTTCCGCAAGGTCTGGGAGCCGTGGGAAATTCAAGAGGCCGCGAAAGAGTTAGGGATCAAATTTACCAACCAAGATGTCTGGGCGCAGAAGGGGATTGTCGATGGCGACAATTCCGGTTCGGCGAGCCTGAACTGGGCGGGTAAATCCGGCGCTTCGGAAGCGGAGATTATGAAGAAGGTGTCCATGCCGGGCGCGGAATTGGGTTACTTCCCCGGCGGCGGCAATAGTGTTTCGTTTGTTTCACCGGGCGGCATCGAAGGGATTGCGTCGCGACTGGCGTACAGCGAACTTTCCGGGATGTTCAGTCTGGTCTGGGACGAGGCGTTTACGGTCGATCTGCCGCAAGAGCTGGCGCAGAAAGTGGCCAACAGTTCAAACGTCACCTGGCCGCATACATGGGTCGTGCCGAAATACGCCTCGATGGCTGAGTACAAACAGTTCGCTCCAGCCAACCACTTCCACATGACCTGGAACCTCGACGTGGCCCGGCTGCAATATTGGATGGACTTAACGAATGTGCTCTCGGTGAATCCCTGGCAGGAACGGCCGTGCTTTATCGAAGGTACGGATCGGCCCACACCCTTGATGTACCTGATTAACGGCGGCGAAAACACGACCAAGCAACTGCGCGCACGGCGATAGAGTCAGTAAAAAGTTTTCGGCGGCGTGAGTTGGGAAGACGCCCCCGAGGGCGGGGGCGCTACAAGAACATAAGAATCGAAACGGGGACAAGTTCCGATAACTATATTTTTCCCCATCTTTGTTTCTTTTCCAAAGTTGGAGTGGAGATGCGCCCGGTATGGGTGTATAATTATGATAAAGTGGGCGGAAGCGCACTCGCCAGACACGTAATCCCAGGGACGGGAAATCTGTTTTCTAAACGTATCGGATAAGTTAAGCGCATAGTATATACGTGGGTGTAGGTAAGAGGCAGAGCCAGGAGCGGAATTTATGCCGTTGGTGACATTTTATTTTCAGTTGCATCAGCCATTTCGGTTACATCCCGAGGTGGAAAAATTTCTGTGGGAGGAAGAGAACCGCAACGTCTTTAGAAAAGTGGCCTCAAAGTGTTATCTTCCGGCGACGCGGATGTTTACCGAGATCATCCGAGAGAATCCGCAGTTTAAGATTACGTTCAGCATGTCGGGCACATTCCTGGAGCAGGCGGGCCTGTATCAACCGGAAGTAATCCAGGCCCTGCAGGAATTATTCGACGCCGGCAGGGAACATAACCAGGTGGAGTACCTGCAGGAGACGTATTTTCATTCGCTAACGGCGCTGTTTCGTGATCCGGAAAAGAAGGAATTCCGCGATCAAATCTCACTGCATCGGCAGAAGATGAAGGAAATATTCGGATATCGACCAAAGTCGTTTCGCAATACGGAACTGATGTATAACAATGAACTGGCGAACATCGTGGCGGATATGGATTATAAGGCGATTTTATGCGAACAGCGAGACGACATGTTCACGCCCAAGGATCGCAAGCCGATATCGCCGAACGCCGTGTTTCGAGCCAAGGGACGTCGAGCCCGACCGCGGGATCTGATTGTGCTGGCGCGAAATCGAAACCTGAGCGACGACGTGGCGTTTCGATTCAAGCATGCGGGATTGGCGGCAGAGCAATATGCCGAGCATATCGGCAAAATCGACGGCGAAACCGTGGTGCTGGGGTATGATTACGAGCATATTGGGGAACATCTGTGGGAAGACACCGGGATCTTTGCGTTCTGGCGGGAACTGCCTAAAGCGCTGGCTAGACATAAAAGCATCGTCTGTTCAAATCCGACGGAGACCGCGGAGCGTTTCAAACGAGCGACGTGCCCGATCATCGACATTCACCCCCTGGCAACGTCGAGTTGGGCGGATGTGGAGCGGAATACTCATGGCTGGTTAGGCAATCCCACGCAGCATACTCTGTTTCAAGATCTGGAAGAGATGGAGCCGGAGGCACGTGCAGCGGCGGGACGGTTTTTACATAAATGGCGCTATCTGACCACGTCGGATAATCTGTATTATCTGCATGAGGGTAAGGGGGCGGATCGTACGGTGCATGATTATTTCAGTCCCTACGGTTCCTTGGCAACGTCAACCTATCTATTGACGCGGAACATCGATACCC
>CAZNQT010000701.1:0-2193 GCA_964574885.1 uncultured Pirellulales bacterium | reverse complement strand
TTTTTTTTGAATAAACGGAAGGTGTCCGAGGAGAAGTCGCAGCATGCCGAGAGTTATGTTTTTGGGTTGTGTGGATTTGAGGGCTTGTTCAATCAGTTGTGCGTAGCCGGCTTTCCAGTCCGGGTAAAGAATCCCGGGGTCGATTCGATAACGGATACGGTAGCCAAGGCGTTGACAGGTTCTTGCTGCGTCAATTCGTTCCGCGAGTGAGGCCGTGCCGTGTTCGTGGGAATCGATCATGGCTTGGCTGTTAAGAGACCAGGAGAGAACGACTTGAGGGTGGGGGATTACGGTGAGCAGGTTTTGGATGTTAGCGCTTTTAGTGAGTAGCATTAAATAGGCATGAGGAAAATCCTGGAAAAAAGGAATTACCATGGGAGTTAAATAAGTGATGTGGTCGAGAGCAAGGCTGTCGAGCATTTCTCCCATATTGAAATGAACACGACGATTTGTGTTCGTAAGGGCCTTACGGATTTGTTTGAACATCGTGTCGGTATTGAGATTGATCTTAATGAAAGGAGAGTGAGTGCGATAGATGTAAGCCAAGTAGCAATAGGAACATGAATACGGGCAGCCATTGGATACAGGAACCAGTTTGTAATAGGGACAGCAATGTACGCTTGAACCAAGACCACCAATGAAGTAGTTCACGAAGGACTGAGTTTCTCCGATCATCAGGACTTTTTTGTTGGGTAATATGATCTCTGAGGCGGAGCGTATGGAAGTGGCAGAAAGTTTTTGCTTTTCGATTACCTCCACCTGTGCATCGGGAAAAAACGTTAGAATACGCTGTGCTTCCGGGTGATCGGTGACATTACGCCAAAGCAGAATGTTATCCGGCTGGTACAATCTTCCCGCATCCATAGGCTACCTACCCTAAAACAATAAAAGCTACTGCAACGCACCGAGTTTGTGTGCGTATGAGTGTAACGTAAGTATATGGATTTAGCAAAAGGATTTTAAAATTAGGTCTGGATAGAGGAAACTGGCAATGAAAAAAGAAAAATACATTTTGGTTGTGTCGGGTTTAATGGGATTACTTTTAATGATTACCGGTTGTGATACGTTGCGGTTTGCGCCGAGCGAGGTGCAGAAACAGAACGCGTACGTGCATCATCGGACGGTGCAGGCGGCGTCGGTCCAGGCGAAACAGGAAGAGACGACGGAAACGTTACAAAGCCTGACGGAGCAGGCGACGCAGCAGTCGGAAGCGATCCTGGCGTATTACGGACTGCCGGCGGAGATCCCGCCGAGCGATACGGCAGCGGAGATCCCGCCGAGCGATACGGCAGCGGAGATCCTGAGCGAAGGTAACCGAACCCTGACTCAGACGGCCCGGGTCGAGGCGATCCAGAGGCCGGACCCGTGGGATATTGCGGATCACCTGTTGGAGCTGGGTATCGGGATCGGCGGCGTGGTCGGCGGGGCGTTCGGCGTGCGGGTGGTGCGGAACCTGCAACTGGCCAAAGATAAGAGTACCGCCTTACGCGAGATCGTAAAGGGGAACGAACTGTTTAAGCGGGACAATCCGGAATTTTCCGAGGCGTTCAAACAGTCGCAGCAGGGACAGAGCGCGAGTACCAAAACGTTGGTGACGGCAATGAAGGAGTGAATAGGTAGATGAGTGAATGAGTAGATGAGTCGATGGGTGGCATGGACAAATTCTTATTTGTCCATGGCGGACCGGAAGAAAGATGGCCTCAACCATGGATAAACTTTCGTTTGTCCGTGCCACCCAATCGGTAGCACACGGTATATATCTTCCGGTTGGCAAAGAAATTCCATTTTATGGGTTGAATAGAATAAGGATTTTGATATAATGAAACCGTACATGGGTAACAAAGGAAGAGTCTTTGGGAGCAGATTCCATTAGAGTAAAAAACGTCATCATATTCTGACGAAAACATGTTCCAACCCGGAGGGTAGTCATGAAAGTAAATACAATATCATTGCGTTTGGTGTGGACCGGTATTTTAATTATGGTGTTTTCGGGCGCCGGTTACGCCTTAGATGGAGCGGGCACGGAGGCAGATCCCTATCGGATTACCAGTTTCAGCGACTTCCAGGAGTTCAGCGATCCGGATTATGCCTCGACGTACTGGGCGATAGGGGTATATACCCGATTGGAATGCGATCTCGATCTGGACCCCGCTCTGCCCGATCGTATGATATATTCTCAGGCGGTCATCGCAC
>CAZNQT010000700.1:0-2200 GCA_964574885.1 uncultured Pirellulales bacterium | reverse complement strand
GGACAGGAAATATTCTATGTTCTCAACTGGAATAAATCCGGCAAGGTGGGCAAATCGCAACTGTGGCGGTGCAACTTCCAAAAGCAGGATTACACTTACGTCAACCTGACGTATTATTGGTATCGAATCGGACAAAGAGAGGTTGTGGACTTGGCTTACGATAACGGGAACGTGTTTATCTGTTTCGATGCTTCAGGCTATCAGGATAATAATCTCCGCGTACAACGAGGGATTATTCAATTCCGATGGAATCCGAAGCGGAAAGAAAAACTCGAGTTCATTAAACACCTTCCGGATGCAGGTGAATATTCCTCGCAGGGCGTGGCCTGCATGACCTTCGAAGGGCATCGCTATATATGGGCGACCGCCGGTGAGGATTATATCTACGCCGCCGAGGCACGCACGGGGCGGGGGATTTTTTACTTCGATCGACCCCGGTCCCCGGATGCGAATCAGCACCGCCGGGGTTTGACTTTCGGTCACCAGGCCCTTTGGGTGCCGGAGGGCGTCGCCGGCGCCGATCGGGTGCACCGGGTGAATGTAACGAAGAACCTGGATGCTCGGTACGAGGGTCCGCGAATTCTGCGTCATCTCACCATGACGATTCAAACGGAACCCGAGAAAAAAGTGGCGAATCCGGGTACGGTGTATCACTATTATTCCCGTCCATATGCCTACGAACAATTACACAATCAGGGAGTTTGGCCGGAAACCGAAAAAGTCGTGGATCTCTCTCACGCTCCGAATGCTATGATCAAAAAATTTACCTATGATCCCGCTGAGGATAAGTCCAGCCGCCAGTATATGGCCCTGGTGGAATACGCCAATGCGCCGGCGCGAAGCTATTCCTCACGCTACGAGATTGATCTCTGGACGAATCCCTATCGCAAGTATATTTATCCGCACCGCGTGAATAAAAATATGGCGGCGTTAGCGGGTACGGAGTACCTGGCGGACGATCCGGTACTGTATAATCTGAGCGACGCCAAAACCTACGATAGTTTTTTCCAGAGGGTGAAAACGTATATGGAGCGTAAATACAACGTCCCCGCCGATATGGATAATCCCTACTGGGCGGCGCGGAACGCCCTGGAGTATATTCAGGATCATTATTATTATCCCGGTCCGGCCGAACGCATCCCCGCTACCGTGGATTACAGCCGCAATCATTATGATGCCAATCCCGGCAATTTGAAAATCGCCCTGTCCGACAGAGCCTACGACAAGACCCAGATCGCCGCCTGTTCGGGCGCCAGCGTTATGCTCGCCGGCGCCATGCGCTACCTGAAACATCCGGCCCGTTGGCTGGGCACCGGTGTGGAAAAGGGGCCGACAGAGTGGGATAAAAATAAAAATGGATTAATGGACGAAGACGAATCTGCACCCTGTACTAACGGCCATCGATACACCCAGGTTTGGCTGGGCAGTAACTATGGCTGGATCTGTTTCGACGCTACGCCCTCGCGACCTGAATTCAAGGATTACGATCCCGTCCCCCCGGTCCGATCCCAATGGCGCTATATGAACCGTTGCGCCCGAGGCCATTTGCTGGATAAGCGGATCGTCTTTAACGTCGGCTCCAAGCTCTTTCGACCGTTGTACCGGGATTTCGAATACGATGCCAAACTGGCGGAGAATAATAATTGCGGCGGCGATCAGAGATACAACCTCCAGGGACGGTTTGACAAGCCCGAATTATGGAAATTGCCCCGAAATCGCATCTCCGTGCAGAATATGTGCTTCATTACGGACGTAACCCTCTCCGGTCCAAAAGAAAAAACACGTGTCGCCTGGAAACTCATGGGAGATTGGCAAAAAGATCCGCAGGCAAAAGTTTCCCTGTACTTGCAGCGAATATCTTCGAGAACGAAAAGGGCGACGGATGTTACCAGACTGGCCCACGCCGTCCCCTATAATGCCGGCAACGCACTGATTGACCTTTCCTCCTATAGCGGCAAACGCTATCGCATTATGATCCGCAAGGACGGCGACTCCGAAACCGGCGGCCTTTCCCCATCCTTCAATCTGGATTGAGTTGATATGTTTGACTGACACCCACCGAGTTTAAATCCTCCCGGTGGTAACCGGGGAAAAATGTTTTGGATTGGGTGGCATGCTCAAGTACTCTTGAGCATGGAAACGCCATGTCGATTACTAATTCCTGTTGCGGAAAATGTGGCACAGCCGCCCTCGGCTGTGC
>CAZNQT010000699.1:0-2202 GCA_964574885.1 uncultured Pirellulales bacterium | reverse complement strand
CTCAGGGCGTGTCCGGTACTGGATTTATTCTTTTGATTCGTTGTCCTCAAACGCAGTGTATGCCTGCCGGAGGGCAATTCCGCTTCCAGGACGAGAGCCCAGGGCAGATGCAGTTTCGGACTCCATTTCGTAAAGGGATCGAGCCGTTTCGCAGGATTCCCGTCGATGCTATACTCGATAATCCCGGTATCCGGCCCGGCGGTGATAAATATTCCGACGGCGGCGCCCTGAAACGAAAAATTCAGTATCGCGTTCGGTTTCTCCGCTACCAGCATGGGAACATTGACAAATCCATTCCGTGTGCCTTTGCGGTCTTTCGGGCGCCACGCAGGATCTATCGTCCAGCCCTGAACGAGGTCGGCGTTGCCAATATCGACCAGTTCGGCGCGACTATACGAAAACGAATCCAGCGGTTCCGCCGGAAACGGATGGGCAAGAATCGAAGCGCCTTGAGATAAAGGTTCCTGCCAGGCCGCTTCCAAAAACCGCTGGATGGTCTTAAAATATAATTCCTGACCGAAAGGAGAGGGATGCAGGTTCCGGAAGTCTTTGTCCCAGGAAAATTCCCCCGCGTTGATTCTATCGGTTACTTCCTGGGCCAGATGGATTGACGGAACCTGATAATAACGGGCTGCCTTCTCATGATTCACAATCACTTCGGGAGTACGGCCCTGGTTATAGTCATCCATTTTTTCCGGATCGACGAAATACATCATCACGATATCCAGGTTGGGATGGATCCGACGTGCCTGGCGAAGGATTCCTTCCATACCCCGAATTTGCTCTGTGGCGCTACGACCGTTAGTGGCGTCGTTTACCGCCGCTTCTTCAAACAGCAAATCCACCGGCCCGTTGCGAAATACGTCCCGTCGCAATCGAAACGCGCCTGGCGTCGAACCCATCGAGGGAATGCCGGCGTTAATAAAATCAAAGTGCGTCTCGGGAAACTTGTTTTCCAGGTAGCGACAAACCTTATCCCGCCATCCGGGATTATGGGTGATCGATCCACCCAGGAAAACCACGCGTCCCTGCTTCGCGCGGGAAAATTGTATCCGACTGTTTTGCAAACCGCCCCGCAAGACAAAACAACGATCCAGGCCCGTCGTATGTTTAATGATAAAGTTTACAATCGGTTTCGGATCTTTCAGACTGTGCGGATGATGTCCCACGCCTTCTTTGACGATCACCCGGATCTTGCCGCCCAGGTCCTGGTAACGCTTTTGCACAATGAGAGTATTTTCTGCAAAAGGAACCGCCGTGTCTGCATCCCCGCAGACACTGAGGATTTCCACTTTCGCCTTGGCCAGGCTTTCCAGAATGTCGATGGGATTTCCCCGATAGTTCAGAGCCTGCTTTTCCGTTAGGCCATAAGCCGCCAGGCATTTTTTCCAATCGGAAGGGCTGCCTTTTCCTTTGCCTTTACCGCCCGGCCAACTCTTAAAGTCGCACACCGGCGCGTCCACATAGATACACGCCGCCTTATCCGGATTGGCCGCCGCCCAACGGAAAACTATCAGCCCGCCCCGGCTCATCCCCTCCAACGCCACTTTACGGGATAAGCCCACTTTTTCGGTCATCAATTCATAAAAACGATTCCAATGTTCTACCGCTTTGTCGTTGCCGTACAAGTCCGCAACATCCATATAAACCAGATGAAAGCCTCGGGCTAAAAGCGCCGTGTCCGTTTGCGGTTCATGGCCGAAAAATCGCGCACGCCATAGCCACGGGGCGCCCCACGCGTCTATCGTAGGCACGACCACACAACAACTCCTCCCATCATAATGAAAGTCATATTTGTCGTATCCGTGCCACAAACTTTTTGTGGTTTTTATGGATCCTATCGAAAGGGGGGAACCGGCAACGGTGCTAACGGAGAGGATCAGTAAAATCGCCGCCGGGAAAATCCCTTGTTTACCCATTGTCTTCCTGCTCATAAATATTTACCCTATGCGTCAACCTGACTTCCTTATGGATTCACTCGTTGGCACTTATCTTGAAGATACCCTTGCCGAATAAAAAATTGTATAGCTTCCTCGACGGTTGCAAATACCTTCGTCGCGGTCTCCGTCACAAACGGCGACGGCGTTACGGACGGTCGCCAGATGACAAACACTTCGCGGGTCGCTTCGTAGGCATGCTGGAGTTCGCGTTCGACGCCGCTGGAGATTGCCGGCTTGCCGTCCGGCAACTCCGGGATATAAC
>CAZNQT010000698.1:0-2203 GCA_964574885.1 uncultured Pirellulales bacterium | reverse complement strand
CATTGGATGGACCCCTGCCTGCGCAGGGGTGACATCTATTGGCAACAGGCACTATTTACCCGGGCTTCCGGGCCCGAGAGCTTATATCCTATTTCATTTGATCGGTGATCAATCGACTGATCTGGTCGCTGGGAAGGTTCAAGGAGCCGTAGGCTTCCGCGGCCATATTGCGGAGGTCCGGGTCCGCCTGCTGCGAACTGACCAGACGATAGATTCCCTGCACCTGTTCGCCCAGAAGCAGATTTCCGTACATTTTCGCCGAGACGGCCAGATTCCGAAACGCCATTAAACGCGTCGGCTGCTCCACCTGTTCCTCCAGGCCGAGTGAGGCAATAGCACGTTGGGCCGCCATCGAATCGAGATGGGCCAGCGTCTCCGTGACTGCGGTCTGGATGGGTTTGCGTGTATCGCGGATCGCTTCAATCAGGGCCGGTTCGGCGGCCTTCAAATTGAGGACGGCATTGCCGGTCACTGCCAATCGATTCAGTACCTGTGCCGCCGCGGTGGCGTAGAAATCCGCCAATTTGGGATCGAATTCACCGGCATGATTGTGCGCCAGAATTTCCTGCGCCGCTTGCAAAATATCAGGAACCGGAGCGTTGTCCGGAAGAACCTTCAGAAACCCGTTTTTTGCTTTCAGGTCTTTCGCTCGGATAAAATTTTGCTCGTCAGCCAACACAATCGTGGGGCAAAACGCCAGCCGATAGTTATTTTTAGTCAATTCCAGAGCGGATTGAATATCGGGTCGCTCGATATTATATGCCAGCACTACAAGATCGATACTAGGGACTCGTTGCGCCTGTTCTATGGCGGTTCCGAAATGCGCTTCGCTGATGATCTCCGTGAACTTGCCCGTCTGGCGCAGGGAGGCCGCTATCTGCCGGGCCCGGTTTTTATTACTATCGACCACGATCCCAAAGCGTTGCCCCTTTTGCTGTAGAGCTTCCACGATGATGGGCACTACCTGATCCTGACGGGGAAACGCTTGTTTGGGCAGTGCGCCCCCGATCGTCAAGGCCGCACTGAAGCGAATTTCCCGATCGGGATATTGCAGGGCCGAGATCAACGGTTGTTCCTGGCCCAGGGAGTAGAGCAGCGATTGTTGCCCGGAGTTGCGCCGCAGCGCCGCAATGGACGCCAACGCCACCGGTCGATTGCGATTCTTTAACGCTCGGTGCAGACAACGATGAAGATATTCCGGACCCGCGGTCAAGGCGTACGTTCCGGCGTCGGCATGGTTCTTGCCGAAATACTTCGGTTGAGGCTGCCCTTCGGCCTCCAGGCGGAAAAACGCCGACAACCATAACGAGATCGCCCCCGCGCGATGCGTATCCAGTTTCACCGATTTCTCGCAGCAGCGCATGGTCATTAACTCATCAAAGGACTCGCGCGGCACTTCCTCTTTGAATAAACCCTTCTGGTTATCCCAGAACCACACATTGGCCTGATCCTGATTCGCCGGCACCGCCAACGACGCTAAATGATTGTAATAATCTTCCGCCAGGTTCTCGAAGGCTTCTGCCGCGGTTAGTTCGCGGGGCGGTTCGTTGCCTTGAATGGCGATTAACGCTTTGAGAGCGCCGGATTTCAATTCCGGTCCCGAAGATTTATTTTCCACGATGGCCAGAATATACGGGATCGCACTGGGATAGCCGATTTTTCCCAGCGCTTCCAGGATCGACAACCTCAGGTTGAGATCATCAGATTGTTCCAGCGCAACGACCAACGGATTGACGGCGACCAAACCAAGTTGAGGCAGGGCCCAGCGAAAATAGATAAAATCGTCGCTCCGGCTGGAATCGCGCAAGGCCTGGATCAATACCGGCACCGCCCATTCTCCGGAGTCCTTCAACCGCGCCATGGCGATCTGCCGTCCCCGTGGGTTAACCGTCAGACGGTCCACCTCGTTTTGGATGTTTTGCGTATCGGTGCGCTGCGCATGACGTCCCGCTTCGATCAGGGCCCGGACTTTTCGGGCGATTTCCTTCAACGTCGGCGTCGTCTGCATCCGGTCCAGGATCTGATAGGGATTTTCATATTTGCCGTTTTCGGCCAGATCGAAAATCTCTATCGGCTTAGGATTCAGATTCAACAAGGCCTGACCGTACTGCTGCGCCAGATCGAAACGACCGATTAAGGCATAATGCATAAGATCGTCCCAGTTTTTTTGCGTCTCGGAACCAGGAACGAGCCCGCCCTGGGG
>CAZNQT010000697.1:0-2204 GCA_964574885.1 uncultured Pirellulales bacterium | reverse complement strand
TGCCGCTAGATGCGTCCCGGGCACAGATCCAGGATACACTCAAGAAAGTGAAAGCCGCCGGTCTGAGACTGTACGGGGGCGGCGTGATCTACATGAGAAATGAGTCGCAAGTGAAAGAGGGCTTTGCGTACGCTCAGGCAGCCGGTATGGATACGATCGTGGGAGTAGCCGACCCATCGCTATTACCATTAGTGGATCGGATGGTGAAGCAATATAATATCAAATTTGCGATCCATAACCATGGGCCGGGCGACAAGACATATCCGACGCCGGAAAGCGCTTACGTTAAGATAAAGAATTTTGACAAACGGATCGGTTTATGTATGGATATCGGACACACGGAACGCGCCGGGGTCGATCCATCGGAAGCGGCGGAGAAGTATGCGGACCGGCTATTGGATATACACTTCAAAGACGTATCCGAAGCGTCGGCGAAAGGCCATTGCGTAGAAATGGGGCGCGGCGTGATTGACATACCGCGTTTTCTGAGAACGCTGTTGAAAATCAAGTACTCCGGCGTTGTTTCGTACGAATATGAGAAGGATGCGAAGGATCCGATACCGGGACTCGCCGAATCGGTCGGCTATACGCGAGGCGTATTGACCGTGATATAAACGTGGTGAAGAGAGAGGGAGATCATCGTGAACGGTTCACAGAAAGGAACGATTATGAAGCGGAATGTATGGGCGAAAGTACTAACTCTGGGCGTTTTATGTATAGGAATCAATTCGTGTGCGATGAAGAAAGAGGGAGCTATGAAGTTTACGGGAGCGAAAGGCGAAGTGAAGATCATCACGCTGGATCCGGGTCATTTTCACGCGGCCCTGGTGCAAAAAACGATGTACGATCAGGTGGATCCGACGGTGTACGTGTATGCCCCGGACGGACCGGACGTGCAGGATCATCTCAATCGAATCAACGGTTTTAATACGCGCAGCGACAATCCCACGCACTGGGTGGAAAAAGTATATACGGGACCCGATTTTTTTGAAAAGATGTTAGAGGAAAAACCGGGGAACGTGGTCGTTCTGTCGGGGAATAATAAAAAGAAAACGGAATATATCAAGAAGTCGTTGGACGCCGCCTTGAACGTACTGGCGGATAAGCCGATGTGCATCACGCCGCAAGATTTTCAATTGCTCAAAGCAGCATTCGCTTCGGCAAAGAAGAACGACGTGCTGCTTTATGACATTATGACCGAGCGGTATGAAATCAGTTCCATACTGCAAAAGGAGTTGGCCAACAATTCCGAGGTGTTCGGCGAACTGCAAAAAGGTTCGCTGGAGAATCCCGCCGTGGTGAAAGAAAGCGTGCATCACTTCTTCAAGTACGTCGCCGGCAATAAAATCAAACGACCGCCGTGGTATTTCGACACGACGCAACAAGGCGAAGGCCTGGTGGACGTATCGACGCACCTGGTGGACCTGGTGATGTGGGCGTGTTTCCCGGAGGAGCCGATATGTTACCAAGATGACATAAAGGTGGTCCGATCGTATCGCTGGCCGACTATGGTCACTAAAGAACAATTCTGCACGGTAACGCGGCTGCCGGATTTTCCGGATTACCTGAAATCGAAGTTAAACGCTCAGGGGATTCTTCCCTGTTATGCCAACGGGGAAATCAATTTTACATTGCGAGGAATTCATGCCAAGACCATCGTCACCTGGAAATACCAGGCGCCCGAAGGCGCCAAAGATACGCATTATTCGATCATGCGGGGCAGCAAAGCGAACGTGATGATAAAACAGGGTAAAGAGCAAAATTACCGTCCGGAGTTGTACGTGGAAGCGGCTCCGGGCGCGAATGCCATGCAGTTGGGCCAGGCCTTGACCAGGGCGATCGCGGGACTGCAAACGAAATATCCCGGGATCAGGCTGGACAAAGACGGCGAGGTATGGCACGTACTGATTCCGGACCGATATCGGCTTGGGCACGAAGCTCACTTCGGGCAGGTGACCGAACGGTACCTGCAATATCTGGTGGACGGAAAGTTACCGGACTGGGAAGTGCCGAACATGATCGCCAAATATTACACGACGACAACCGCTTTGAGGATGGCAACGGATCGGAAACCATAAAAATGGCGAATGACGATCCCGCACCAATTTATTAGGTGGATTATTTATTTATAATCAAATCTATAAAAATAAATTGGTGCGGGAGAATGACGAATACAGATAACCACGAAGGGCACAAAGGAAATT
>CAZNQT010000696.1:0-2208 GCA_964574885.1 uncultured Pirellulales bacterium | reverse complement strand
CATTTACAGTCCGGAACCTCTTCTCTCAGCAATGCTTTCTGGACCGCCGCTGCCAACGTCAATTCCGCTTCTATCGACAATCGTAATTCATCATCCATCAATATCATCCCTAAAAACACGGTTCGTACGCATTTATTATTACCATTTATCGGAGGGATGTCTAATATTTTGTTTTTTGTTTGCGAGAGAGTATTGTTTGTACTTATCATCGACGTCGCACCGACGAGAAAACCCTAGTGGCATTCACTGCGATTGGAAGTATGGAAAGGGAGGTGTTCGTTGCTTATACCAATACGATTGATCCATGGAATTATTGTCAGCCTGCTTTTAGGGGTACTCTCTTATGGGAACCTCAATCCTGCCTGGGCGGATATCCCCGCTACCCCGAGCGACATTCCTTTACCGGAACATCCCCGGCCAGACTTCTTCCGCCCAAACTGGGTCAATCTTAACGGTCGATGGGACTTTGCCTTTGATCGGGAAGATAGGGGGTTAACGCAAAGGTGGTTCGCAGGGCGCGACGCCTGGCCGCTCCAAATTAGGGTGCCGTACGTTCATCAAAGTCAACGTTCCGGGATTAGCGATACGAACCACTATCGGCAGGTGTGGTATCATCGTTCGTTTGACCTGCCCGCGTCTTTTACCGGCAAACGGATTCGTCTGCATATTGGAGCGGCGGATTTTCGGGCCACGGTTTGGATTAACGGTAAAGAAGTCGGCACGTATGAAGGGGGATATACGCCCTTTTGGTTCGACATCACCAATTTTTTGAATGCTTCGATCTCCAGCGATAATGACGTAACGATACGTATTTATGATAACGAACTGGATCCGGAACAACCGCGCGGCAAACAACATCCCAGCGGCAAACGCAATCGTTGGCATTATACTCACCTGACCGGTATCTGGCAGACCGTCTGGCTGGAAGCGGTCAATCCCGCCGCCATCGCCAAATACAGAGTAACTACCTCGATGGATCCGCCCGCCGCTCAATTTGTCGTTTATACGGACGGGGCTGCCGATGGCGCCGCGGTGTTCCTCAAAGTAACGGATCAAAAAACCAATCGCCAACTCAGCGGTGGTAAAGCGATCGTGAAGGACGGCAAGGCGAACCTGACCGTCACGCCCAAAACTCCCGACGTGCAACTCTGGACGCCCCAGACGCCGGTTCTATATGATTTGACCTTGCAATTAAATTCTAACGGTAAGACAGTAGATGAAGTTTCATCCTACTTCGCCTTTCGTACGGTGGAAGCGCGTGACGGCAAGGTTTTTCTCAATGGTAAACCTGTTTGGCTCAATGGAGTTATGGATCAGGGATATTATCCCGACGGTCTCTACACTCCCCCCAGCGATCAGGCCTTTGTGGATGACATCCTGTGGGTGAAACGCTTGGGATTAAATCATATCCGTAAGCACCAGATGGTGGCGGCGCCGCGCTTTCTCTATCATTGCGACCGGTTGGGACTGCTGGTCTGGGGCGAAATGGCTAATGCCGGCTCTGGGAAAGGGTTTTCCGAACGGTCCACAAGAATTGCCCTGAGAGAATGGAAACGCGTCATCGACCGTGATTTCAACCATCCCTGCATCGTGACGTGGGTCTATTCCAATGAAAACTGGATGCACGGCGGACCGCGGCAAGAGACTATCGATCACTATCGTGCGGCGTACGCCCAAATGAAAACCTGGGATCCTACTCGTCCCGTCATCGACACCAGTGGCTACTATCATGTCGAGTCCGACATTATGGACACTCACTATCATCCGCCCCAAAAACGCCTTGCCAGTCTCTATCTTTGGGCCCAGGGAAAACTTCCCCATCCCAGTCGCAACATCGTTTTTCTAACGGATATCAAATACCAGGGCCAACCGATCGTGGTCAGTGAGTGGGTCAATAGAGAGTTGTCCGATTTCTCCAGCGAGCAGGTGGACCGGTGGTTGCCCGGGTATATCACCACACTCGGAAAGTTCGCCTCGAATCCGCTCTGTGCAGGACACTGTTATGTCCAGCTCTACGATGTCGAAAATGAGCGTAATGGTTATTTGTTTTACGACCGACGGGTCAAATTTACTCCTCAACAGGAAGACATTATCTGCCAAGCCCACCGCCAAGCCGAGAAACGAGACCTCGCCTATGATTGGAATGCGTTCCTAAAAAAATATTATCCGGAATATGCCTTGTTACAGGCGGTCAAAACCGGTACGGCC
>CAZNQT010000695.1:0-2209 GCA_964574885.1 uncultured Pirellulales bacterium | reverse complement strand
AATGTTGCTTTAAGGGAAGGTCTGTCTCCAACGGATGATCAACCGTTTCGAGAGCGGGATATTTATTAGGTACGACGCGCACAATCCAGCCGGGCGTATCCGGGGGCGTATCGGGGGGGCGAATCGCAAACGTTTCCGGTGGGGTCATGATTTCGTGCCCGGGACAGAACGGGCACATCTCGTCGAACTCCGAATTCCCGGGTTTTTCCTTCGGCTGGAAGTCCGTCGGTCGCCGGCCGCGATCGTCGGCGATGATGACCCATTGGTCGGTGATCAGGTTGTAGCGGTATTGGGGCATGGATAGGATTGTAAGTAAAAAGTTAAAAGTTAAAAGGAAAAAAATAGATGAGTATATGGGTAGAAGAGTTAATAAGCGGTGACTTTCGGCGCGCCGGGAGAGCATACAGCCAATCAATACATGGGATTCAATCAGGCGATCTGGCGGGCGCGGAATTTGTGGAAGGCATTGTCGAGGGCGGGCAGGAAGTATTTTTGACACACGGTATTCCAGTCCATTTGGACAGCAAGTTCATATCCATGTCGTATCAGGGTTTCCGTCTGCTGATCATCTTGAGGCAGTCGCTGCCAGATCGTTTGTGCTACCTGGGCGTTCACCTCATATTCGATACGATCGCGATATCGTCGGTCAATGGCGAGTATTGTTTGCAAATCCAAAGATGTCAAGGGCGTATTCAAATTTGTGTAGTCGGCCACGATGACATTTTCCGGCAGGTCCGAGCCGGTGACGGATTCCAGCAATCCGAGACAGCCACAAACGCTGCTGACGGCACACAGACCGCCAAATGTGAGCGCTTCAAACTGGGAAATGCCGAAGGGCTCGTAGATACTCAGGCCGAACTCCACATCCGTGCCCTGACGAATGTCGATAAATTCCATGTCCGCCGGCATGCAGACGCCGCATGATTGTGCGTTCCAGCCGAACTGATTTACGAAGATCGCTTTAACATTTTGACTGCGGGCGTTGAAGCCTTGCACGGCGGCGTAAAAGCTGGCTTCCGCCCCGGACAGATCCGGATAGCCTTCGCGATGCGCGACGGGCCAATGCCAGGTCTGCTCCATGTGCAGAATATCCGGATAAGAACGTTTCGGCATATCCGTACTCAGGATAAACAACACGGCTCTCTGGCCTTCACGGCAGAGTTGTTTATCCAGATGCGTCAGCACCTGCAAATCTCGCCAGAAGGCTTTGCTGGGCGCCATGCGCGCCACGTGGGTAAAAATATACTCCGGGTAAAATCCGAGCAGGTTGTGGGCGTACTGGCGAAGCTTTTCGCGGCTGTGTTGTTTTTGTTCCAGGGAAATTTCCACCGCGGGCACGCCGTTGTAGGCCAATTCCACATCCGCATTCGGGAATTCACAATCCAGAAATTGCAATTCGCGCAGCACGTTTCTGCCGACGGCAATGATGTTGTCGCAATAACGGGACGCGGTTATCAAAGGATGTTTGAAATAAGAGTCCTGCGGTCCAAAGACTTCGGTAAGGTAATAGGGTTTGGCCTGGGCCCAGCTCAGCGTGTTGTAGAACATGGTGTCGTGTCCGGGTGAGTGTTCGACCAGATGTCTGGCCGTGGCGACCTCATGGGCATAGAAGCAGGTTTTAAATGTACCCAAAGGATCCAGTATTGCCGCCAAAATCGTGGGCATGCCGACGTATTCGTGCGAAAGTAATACGGCAGGATTGTTGGGATCGGAATCGCTGATAACGCGCAACACCGCCAAAGCGGCCGGCGCCAGTTTGACGTACTGCTCGTATTCTTCGAGATGTTCAAAGCGATTGCTCTCGATGCCGAATTCGTCATAAAGCCAACCCTTCAGCGCGTTGACAGGATGGGGATCGACGTTAGCGACGTCGATGAGAACGACCTCCACATCGGCTTTTTGCGCGCTCATCGGACCGTGCAGCGTACGGCTGCCATACACGATCGCCACGCCGAACTTACGCTCGATTTCGAAAAACAAGGAACGATACGGATGTTCGGTGATGCCGTCGCCGGCGGAATACTGCACGCGACCCTGCGGTCCCAGGCGCAGATGAGCAGGCCCCTCCTTAGAAAACCAGGGACCGATAAGTATCGAGCGCCCGACGGCGTCGCGATACTGATCGGACGTGATCAATCCCTCCAGCACCGTGTTGATGCCCCCGACCGGTTGAGTAGTTTCGTGCGTTACGTGAATAACGGTCTTCTTG
>CAZNQT010000694.1:0-2221 GCA_964574885.1 uncultured Pirellulales bacterium | reverse complement strand
ACCCTACCTGGCTTGAATATTTCATGAGCATTGCAGAGTATCACGTCTCAATTCTTGCAATTAAGGAGTCTTTACCGCCAACAACTTGGTGGATAGAGAACAAGCGTAACCCGGACAAAAAGTAGGTTAGGCCGGGATCGCTCGTCCGTTCCTAGGGGACGAAGGAATTGGAAGAAATGTCGGGCACGGCCCGCCCTACCGGTTACAAGCCAAGGGGGGCGAATAAAAGGATGAAGGGGAAAATAGTATACGGTTGACGGTTCACGGTTCACAGTTCACAGTAAGAGAGAAGATAACGTTTAGCGGATAGCGTATGGAAAGAAATGATTAGTGGATAGTGGTGAATAATCAGTGCTCAGTTCTCAGTAAGAGAGAAGATAAAAGCCCAGCCGAGGGCGGCTGTGCCACATGCCCACGCGGGCAATGCCCGTGATAGTAATTGCTTGGGCATGGCCCCCGATAGCCGCCGCACTCTAAAAGTTCTGGATTCCTGCGCGGGAATAACATAGTTTTATTAGAGCCTCTATGGAAGATAGTATGATGACATCGAAAGAACGTGTATTGACGGCGGCGGCCCTGGGTAGGCCGGATCGGGTGCCGATGGACTTCAATGCCAATCCCGCAACCATGAAGCGGCTTCGAGAGGATTTCAACATCGGCTCATTGCGGGAGTTATTAGAGCAGCTCCATGTGGATATCGTTGACATCCGGGGGGTGGTCGATCCAGCGTACTGCGGACCGGTTCCCAGGGAGCGTAACCTGGAAGGGGGCGTGCGCGAGGACTACTGGGGCGTACGTCGTAAGCTCATGCAGACGGCCACAGGGCCCGAGGACTGCTACGTCGATTTCGCTCTGGCCCGTGCCACCAGCCGGGAGGAAATTGAGGCCCATACATGGCCCCAGGTGGACTGGTTCGACTTCGATGGATTTGCGGAAGCTCTGGACGAGTGGAAGGACTTTGCCATTATGGCCTCGGGCGCCAGTGTATTGCAGCACCCCATGCTGCTCTGCGGGATGGACAAGATCCTTGCGGATATGGCCCTGGAGCCAGAACTGGCGTGTGCCGTATTTGACAAATTTACAAATTTCTATGCGGCGTATTATGACACGATGCTGACCGCCGCGAAGGGACGTATTGACCTGTTCCGGATTGGGGATGACATCGGCACGCAAAAGAGTCTGTTGCTCAGTCCGGCGATGTTCGAACAGTTCGTCGCACCCCGTATAAAATTACTTACAGACCTCGCCCACAGTCATAACACTAAGGTCATGTTTCACAGTTGCGGCAGTATAACGGCATTTATTGATACGCTCATTGAGATCGGCGTTGACATACTCGATCCCATTCAGGTCAGAGCGGCTAATATGGATCCCGCTCCGATCAAAGCCACATACGGCTCGCGAATTTGTCTGCATGGCTCGATTGACACCCAATACGTCCTCCCGCAGGGATCGCCGCAGGAGGTCGCGGACAACGTCAAACGAATGATCGATATCCTGGGGGCCGACGGCGGTTTTATCCTGGCTCCCTGCCATGTCTTACAGACGGACGTACCGACGGAGAACGTCCGCGCCATGTATGAAACCGGATACGAATACGGAACTTATGATAAATAGTAATCCCTTCCCTGGAAAAATTCTGTAGCCGCTCCATTGGAATTGTCAATTCAGGCGGCCTATAATTAGAGTGAGAGAGAAAGAGCTAGCAACACCACTGGCCCGTAGGGATGATTTCGGCTCGCCCATCCTTACGGAGCTGAGCCCGGCCTTTAAGGATGAGGCCGGGCGATTTTTTTATAAGAGGTCGTAAGGGCCGCCCGATCGCCTGAAAAGGGCATACCAAATTCTGAAATCGAGCCTCTGAGGGATTAGACCTCCCACAATTGGCTTATAGTACGTATGATACCGAGATGAGTTTATTGGTCCATTTGTAATGATGCCAGGGCAGAGGGAGTATCTTCCGCAACGTCGAAAATGGCATCGAGCCCAGTCAGTAAGAACACTCCCCAGACCTGAACGTTAATCTCAGAAAGGATCAGTCGGTGTTTGTTATCCATCAAGAGTTTACGTAATTTCAATAAAAGTGATATATTCGAGGAATTAAGATATTTCACCTTGGAAAAATTAACGACCACATCCTTGGTGTTATTGGCCAGTCGATCCAGCATCATGTTCAATTCGTCCGTGAAGTCCGGATCACTGGCTACTTCCGCCAGGATTA
>CAZNQT010000693.1:0-2228 GCA_964574885.1 uncultured Pirellulales bacterium | reverse complement strand
ATGTCGGGAAGATCGATAACGTGCGGATTTGGTCGCCGCAGGTGATCAAGAAACAAACGAATATGTTTAAGAAGAAGTGAATGGGTAGATGAATAAATGAGTGGATGAGTAGATGAGTAGATAAGTAGAAACAATAAACCAGGAGTGTGATATGGAATCAGGGAAGGTGTCGCGTCGGGAATTTTTACAGGTAGTCGGAGTAGGAGCGGCGAGTGTGCTCTGGCGTTGTTCCGGATTGTCAGCCCAGAGCGGGGGACAGCCGAATTATAATGTTTTGTTTATTGGAGTAGATGATCTGAGACCGCAACTGGGATGTTACGGCCAGGAGCAGATCCATTCTCCGAACATCGATCAGTTGGCGAAAGAAGGATTGTTGTTTGAGCGGACGTACTGTCAGCAGGCGGTGTGTGCGCCGTCGCGTGCGAGTATCCTGAGCGGTACGAGGCCGGATACGACAAAGATATATGATCTGAATACGCCGCTGCGGCAAGCCATGCCGGACGTACTGACGCTGCCGGAGCACTTTAAGAAGAACGGGTATGCGACCCTCTCGATTGGTAAGATTTATCATCATGCCCAAGACGATGCTCAGGGCTGGAGTCAAACTCCCTATCGGTCCAAAGGGGATTGGAAGGGACGAGGATACCTGACGGAAAAAGCGAGTTACGAGATAAAACAACTGGCCCGGCAGCAAAAAAAGAATACCGGAGGTCGCGGTCCGGCGTATGAGGCGGCGGAGGTAGCGGTTAACGAGTATCCGGATGGGAAGAATACGGATTACGCGATCGAGCAGATGCAACAATATAAAGATCAACCGTTCTTTCTGGCGATGGGATTTTATAAACCGCACTTGCCGTTCAACGCCCCGAAACAATATTGGGATCTGTATCCGACGGAGAGCATCAAGCCGGCCGACAATCCCTTTGCCCCTAAAAACGCACCCAGCTATGCCTTAACGAACTGGGGCGAGCTGCGTAATTATTACGGGATACCGAAAAAAGGACCTTGCTCCGAGAAGTTGTCCCGGGAATTGATTCGGGGGTATTATGCGTGCGTTTCGTATATCGACGCGCAAATTGGCAGACTCCTGAAAGAACTGGATCGTTTGAAACTGCGGGAAAAAACCGTCGTGATCCTCTGGGGCGATCACGGGTGGAAACTGGGCGAGCACGGCATGTGGTGCAAACATACGAACTTCGAACTCGATACGCACGTGCCGATGCTTCTCTCGGTGCCGGGAATGAAAACGAAAGGCCGGCGTACGCAGGCGTTGACGGAATACGTGGACATGTATCCCACGCTTTGTGAAGCATGTAGCTTGAAGGTGCCGGAGCATCTGGAAGGCTTGAGTGTGATGCCGCTGGTGCAGGATCCGGATCGGCCCTGGAAGAAGGCGGCGTTTAGCCAGTATCCGCGGGGTAGGATCATGGGATATTCGCTGCGCACCAAACGGTTTCGCTATACCGAATGGCAGGATCGTAAGACCGGCAAGGTCATGGCGCGAGAGTTATACGATCACGAGAACGATCCGGCGGAGAATGTGAACGTAGTCCAACAACCAAAATTCGCGACGGAGAGGAAACAACTGGCGGAACTACTGAAAGAGGGCTGGAAAGGCGCTCTACCGAAATAACACAGATGAATCTCAGAAAGGAGGAGCCATGAACCGCCGTGATTTTTTACGAATTAGTTCCTCGGCCATCGCCGCTGGTTTCCTTTTGGATTGTTGTTTGCAGAAAGGATCGTTTGTATCCAGACAGAAGAATCGTCGTCAACCAAATATCATTCTGTTTTTCAGTGACGATCAGGGCTATAACGACTTGGGATGCTTCGGCAGCGAACATGTCAAAACGCCCCATCTGGATCGACTGGCCTCGCAGGGGATTCGCCTGACGAGTTTTTATGTGACCTCGTCGGTCTGTACCCCTTCACGCAGCGGCTTGTTGACCGGGCGATATCCACATCGTAACGGTTTGTTTGATCTGGTGCGGAATAACATGACAGACTATGGCCATCAGTACAGCGAACTCGAATACGCCGTCTCTCCCGAAGATACCCAGGGACTGGACGAACGGGAAATTCTGATGTCGCAGCCGCTCCGAGAGGCAGGTTATGCGACGGGAGTCTTCGGCAAGTGGGATTTCGGCCGTGCCAAGCAGTTTTTGCCCTTGCAGCGAGGTTTTGATACGTTCTATGGCTTTTCCAACACCGGCGTCGATTATTTTACC
>CAZNQT010000692.1:0-2232 GCA_964574885.1 uncultured Pirellulales bacterium | reverse complement strand
GTGTGGCCCAGGCACAGAAAATCAGCGGCGTCGCTGCCTTCATCGATGCCGAACATGCTCTCGATCCTACCTGGGCTAAGCGACTGGGCGTCGATCTCGAGAGCCTCCTCGTCTCTCAGCCCGACAGCGGCGAACAGGCCCTCAACATTGTCGAAATGCTCGTCCGCTCCAATGCGGTCGATATTATCGTCGTCGATTCTGTCGCCGCCCTCATCCCGCAGGCCGAAATTCAAGGCGAAATGGGCGATACGCACGTCGGTCTGCAAGCACGATTGATGAGCCAGGCGATGCGAAAACTCACCTCCAGCGTCAATAAAAGTAAAACCTGCTTAATCTTCATCAACCAGATCCGCGAAAAGATCGGCGTCATGTTCGGCAATCCCGAAACCACCCCCGGCGGACGGGCCCTCAAATTCTACAGCACCGTCCGCATTGACGTCCGCCGCATCAATACCATCAAGGATGCCACCGGCGCCATCGGCACTCACGTTCGGGCCCGCGTCGTCAAGAACAAGATTGCCCCCCCCTTCCGCGATGCCGAATTTGACATCATGTTCGACAGCGGCATCAGTTCCGAAGGCGACATCCTGGACCTGGGCGTAAATCACAATCTCATCGAAAAATCGGGCGCCTTCCTGCGCTATGGCGACATCGTCATCGGCCAAGGCCGCGAAAAGGCCAAACAGTTCCTCCGGGACAATCCGGATATCATGGACGAGCTCAAAAACAAAATACTCGCGGCTTATAGTATGAAAGATAAGGATACCGACAAGCCGGATAAAAAGAAGAATTAATATTAATGTTCAGCCATATAAAGTAAACTTGGGTGGCACCGCCAAGCGAGTCTGCGAGCTTGGGGGTGGGGAAGCGCAGTTCACGCGATTCTGAATAAACCGCCGCCGCTAGGGGGGGGACGGATATCCGTGTTAATTCTCCCCTGCTCGCATGCCGATAAAATAATATCGTTAGCGAAGGACAGAGTACGCGTATGTCCTTAAGTTGCGGACTGAATTGAACTTAAAACCGGGAGGTAAATTCAAACTTGCCAGGAACCTAGTCAGGACGGGTCAGGGTCCCCCTGTGAAACTTTAACAAAACAGGCCCCTTGTTCACCTGGTTTGAGTATAAATCCATCATGGCGGAAAAAGTACGAAAAGATTATCGGATCAACCCTTCGATCGTTTTACTGATCCTGGTGGCATGGTTGTTATCACTGGCTTTGGTCTGGAAATCAAAATCGCAAGAGGAAGATTATCTCGACGTTATCCAACAGGCTTCGCAAGCGGTGGTGGCCATCAAAACCAAAGTCCCCATTAACCGAATACTCATCGAAAATGAAGGCAGTGGCTTCTTTATCGATGCCGGCGGACTCATCCTGACCAACGAACATGTTGTACATAATGCCCAGGTAATTCGAGTCACCCTGGCCGATAAACGAAAATTCGTCGCTAAGGTCATTAGTGCCGACGTTCGAACCGACTTGGCGATTTTGAAAATTGAAGGGGGAAACTTCCCCGTCCTACCCATCGCCCCAGCCGAAAATCTCGCTCCCGGACAAGTCGTCATCGCTCTAGGCAATCCCTACGGTACGGGCGCCGATGGGATCGCCGTCAGTCAAATTGGGCTGATTAGTCGGCTTCAGCAAATCTCCAATGATCTCGATCCGGAACATGATCGATTCTATAACAATCTGATTCAAACCACGGCGGTTATTTATCCCGGCAACAGTGGCGGTCCCTTGATCGACAAACAGGGAAACGCTGTCGGATTAAACACCGCCATGGGCACCGCTCTCGACAATAAAGCTCGATTCGGATTCGCCATCGCCTTTGATTTGAAAACCCGTTCGATCCTCGAACAGCTCAAAGCCGGCGCTACCATATTTCATGCCTTCCTCGGCGTCGAAACCCTGGAAGTGGACGAAAACACTTGTAATCAACTAAACCTGAAAGATATTTCCGGTGCGCTGGTGAGTACGGTCCTACCGGGTTCGCCCGCCCAACAGATGGATATTCGTATTGGCGATGTCATTCGGGCCGTCGACGACCAAAATATCTACGGACCCAACGATCTGATCGGGTATATTAATAGGTTGCAGCCCGGAACGGTCGTGCAGATTTCCCTCCTGCGAAAGATATATGACGAAACCCAGGAACGGCATTTGTCCGTTCGACTGGAAGAAAGAACCATAGAAGACCTTCTAGGGTACACCCAGGAGGCACAATTGACTGC
>CAZNQT010000691.1:0-2238 GCA_964574885.1 uncultured Pirellulales bacterium | reverse complement strand
CTCCTGTTGAATCCGGATACTTTTCCGCTCCATACCCGGGATGCGATGGTCGGGAGTCATTTCTTCCAGGTTGATATTATTCAGTTGATCGTTTTGCCAGGGCAGGAAATTATCGATATCCGGGGAGGCCCTGCCAAAGAGGGTGATTTTCAGAGACGGATCTTTTTGCAGCAATTCGGTAATGGTACGCCAAATTACCGTATTCACGCCATCGGTGGAACCAATGAAGTAATGTCCAATCGCAATATGCATGGCTCTGTTTTTCATCGGTTCACTTACCTATAACACTTTCAACGAATCCTCGTTTTACCTTTATATTTATAGAATGATTATATACCCAAAACGACAGCGATTCATACGCTTTTGACGAATCGTTAAAATTATAACATTTTCTAATGCAGACGCCGATAAACAGGCTTGTCCTTGAATGATTATAAGTCATTTATTGGCAAGGCATTATGGAAATTCTTATGCGTTCATCAAACCGGTTTCCCTACCCATGGGATACTTCAAAGAGTTGTTCCGATTCCCATACGTATTATAATACAACTCCTTGAAAAAACGTATGATCATAACCATAGACGGGCCTGCAGGTTCCGGTAAGAGTACGGTAGCGGCGGCCTTGGCGAAACGACTGGGTATCGCTTATCTCGATACGGGGGCGATGTATCGCGCCGTTACCCTAGCTGCTATGGAAAAACAGGTCTCGCTGGATGATCCAGAGAGACTGGAAACGGTGCTCAGGGAATCCCGGATCGAAGTAGCGACACGTGACGCACCCGATCGAGTATGGCTGAACGGCCGCGATGTGACTGAGGAGATCCGCACGCCTGAAGTTACCGAGAACGCCCACAAAATCGCCGGTCAAGCTCGACTGCGAAAACTGCTCGTGGTTCAGCAGCGTCAAATCGCCGAAGAGGCGGGCACACTGGTTGCCGAAGGCCGGGATCAGGGAACCGTCGTATTCCCGGAGGCCCGGTTTAAATTCTATCTGGATGCCGATCCGGCATGTCGAGCCCGGAGACGATGGGAACAAATCCAATCTTCCGGCGGCGATATTTCCTGCCAGGAGGTGCTTGACCACCAGCAGCAGCGCGACCAACGCGACCGGACCCGCTCACATAGTCCTTTACAGGTGCCTGAAAACGCCATTGTTATTGACACGACAGATATGACCATCGAACAGGTAGTGGAAACACTATACCGATATGTAAATGACGAATGACGAAATTCGAATTACGAATCAATGACGAATAAAGAGCATGGGTAAGCTTCGCGTTGCATGCCACCCAACGGAGAGCCACCTCCAAGCTCGCGGACTCGCTTGGCGGCACCACCCAGCCAATATGTCAGAGTGTGAAGGGTGAGAAATGTGTGAAGAGTGCGAAAGGTGTGAAGAGTGTGAAGAGTGAGAAGGGAAGGATATAGAATGCGTTTATGGTACCGGATGTGGCAATATGTAGCCCAGGTAATATTTTCCGCTTTGCTGGGCATCCGGGTGTTCGGACGGGAAAATGTCCCGAAAACCGGCCCGGCTTTACTGTTGAGCAATCACCAGAGCTTTCTCGATCCGGTTCTCTGCGGGGTGGGCCTGCCTCGCGAGCTCGATTATATTGCCCGTAACAGCCTGTTCCGAAATCGCTGGTTCGCGTGGTATATTCGTTCTCTGAACGCCTTTCCGATTCAGCGGGATCAGGCCGATCTGGCCGCGGTGCGAACCATCATCAAGCGTCTGCGTTCCGGTCGCGCCGTCGTATTATTCCCGGAAGCAACCCGGACCCGCGACGGACGCATACGTCCTATCAAAGGGGGTTTTGATCTCATCGTGCGTAAAGCGAACGCCCCGGCGATACCCGTGATTATAGACGGCGCCTTTGAATCCTGGCCTCGAACCCAGCTTTTACCTTCTCTCGGACGCATAACGGTTAGCTACGGAAAACCGATTACCCCTCAACAGGCCAACACCTTACGTCGCGAGGAACTGGTCGAGTTGCTCAATCGCCGACTACGCGAAATGCAAACTCGAGTCCGACGACGAACCGGAAAAGCGACCTATAATTACGTATGAAAGTACTGGTAGCGAAAAAATGCGGTTTCTGCTTCGGCGTCGAACACGCCATCGACTTGGCCCAGGAAATGCTCAGCGAGGGCAGAAATGTGTATTGTTTAGGCGACTTGATTCACAACAAGTCCGTCGTGAGCCAATTGATCGAGGCGGGTCTCCACGTGGTGGATTCC
>CAZNQT010000690.1:0-2243 GCA_964574885.1 uncultured Pirellulales bacterium | reverse complement strand
GTCCAAGCAGTACGAGTCGGTTTCCCAGTTGTACGAGGCATAAGGATTGTTTGGGATTCATATTGCTGCGGGCGAGGATTTCCACGCCGGTGGGCATGGAGCTGCGCCTGGCGTTCAGGGAAAACCGTTTGAAGAGATAGGTTGCACCCACAATCAGCGCCAATACGATCAACAAAGAGAGCAAGGTCTTCCAGGGAGAAGGCATAGCAGACGGATTTTGCTCCTTCGCTGACAGCGTATCGGAATTTTCGGGGCGGTGGCCCAAGACCTGATTTTCCCAGGGCGAAACACTCCCGGCAGGATTCGCTGTTTCCTCCGATGTCGTGGGAGAAACGTTTTGAGACTCCTTATCCATGACTTTTTCCGGCTCAGAAGCAGAAGCGGCATTATCCGAAGACGGAGCGATAGTTGTAACCGGGTTCACTTTCAGAGGACTAATCGGAATCGGTTCGGCTCCCATCGGAATCGTATCAAGGGAACCGGCGGTATTCGGATCGTCGTGGTTTACCGGCAGCGTGGTATTGGCACGAAAGGAATCCTGGGCAATGCTATGAAGGGGCGCCGATCCTAAGGACATACAAAGGACCGATAACATGATTGCCAACGTAAAAGATGAAGTATTATGGCGTTTGCCCATGGGCGCCTCTAGCCTGGCTTTCGAACGCTGCACCCCATCGAATACTATCACAATGGGAGTCGTTCGTTCTTTCGGATCTATTTCAACATTCCATACAACGGCGATTCTAAGCGGCCTCGGCGTCGGCCGCCGCAATTTCTCACACTTACCTTCAGGGTATGTTCTGGGTCGCTTTCTCCGATACACCGGGTATTATTTCGTTTATCCGCACGCAGAAACTATCGTTCACGACGAGCACTTCACCCCGGGCGATCAGTTGCTCATTGACCAGAATATCCACGGGATCCCCGGCCAACTTATCGAGTTCGACGACGTAGCCTTTGGTCAATCGTAAAATTTCATCCACAGTGAGCTGCGTTCTGCCGAGTTCGACTTTCACATTCAGATCGACGTCGTTGAGCATATCGATACTGCCGGCGGCGGCGTCAGCCAGCATATTCGAGAAATCCGGCAGCGGAGGCACTTCCGACTCCGAGGAAACCTCACGGGGTTGGCTCTGCATCTGATCCGGCGATTGTTCGGCCTCGGCCTCCGGTTGCAGCAACTCCTCCGGCAACTCGTCAGGCGAAACCGGTACGTCGTCCGTGGCCTGTTCAGCCTGCTCCCCTTGGGCCGGCGGCGCGGAAGAGACCTCGGCGGGTTGTGGATCGGCGGTCGCCGGCGTGGGGGAATCCATGCTTTCGGATTCCTGAGATGGAGCCTGCTGTTCTTTTGTTTCTTCGTCTGCCATGTTCTTTCACTCTTGTCCCCCTGGTATTCAACCTGGAATCGAGTTAATCGGCGGTATAAGACTGCCAACTGGAGACCAGGATTTCCTGAATCATTCCTTCGCCGACAATTTTTTCGACGCTGGTCTGTATTTCACGTTTGATCACCTGTAATTTGGGATCTTTAATCTGATCCGGATGCGCGGAAGCGACAAAGGAGCGAATGGTATCCTTGATTTCCGTTTTATGCGCTTCGACAATGGCCTTGAATTCATCTCCTTTTTCTTTCGCCACTTTGGCGCACACTTCCATCGTAATCACGAGTCTGGTTTTGCCCCCCATATAGTTATCCACATTAAAGCTATCGGCGAGAGTGACTTCGGCAAATTCTTTGAGATCGACCTGGGTATCGCCCTCAATAGGATTCGTACCTTCTGCCGCCGTCGGTCCTCCCTTTAAGACCATAAAGACAGTAATGGTTCCCCCTTCCAGCAGGAGCACCGCCAGAATAATAAGGATAGTTTTCAACGGTAATTTTGATTTTGCTTTTTGTTCTTCCGGCGTTACGGGAGCATCCTCAGCCATTAGATAATCCTCCATTTCCGTCCATCGGTAACGGCGACATTCTCCCGACAGCTATCGGTCAATAATATCCCGGTCGTCCGACGCCGGGCTTCCCTGATATTGTTCCACAAGATTTTCACTGACCACGATCGAGACTCGATCATTCATCGCCCGGGCCTGGTCATCATAGGCCTGGGAGCGTAGCGGCTCATTGTCACCGCACGCTTCTACGGTAATCCGAACCGGATCGATCCCTTTACTGACTAAATATTGTTTCACGGCCTGTGCTCGTGCATACGTCAAATCATCCAGACTGCGAAAGGGTTGATACACTT
>CAZNQT010000689.1:0-2261 GCA_964574885.1 uncultured Pirellulales bacterium | reverse complement strand
GGATAACATTGCCCGTCTTTGCATCGCGGACCTGAACACGGAGTTTTCCGCCGGCGGCTTTGGCATTCACGTGCAGCGTTTGGGTTGACATGTCGAGCTCGATCGGGATGGTCTTTAGCCTACCCCGAACCGAGCCGGTTGCCCGCCGGGCGACGTAGCGATCCAGCGGCATCCTGACCAGACCGATCTGCCGCTCCTCGAAACGGTTCACCTTGTGTCCCTGCTTATATCCAGCATAGTAGAGGTACACGAGGTCGCCCACAATGAGCTGCTCATCAATCCAGGCGTGCGCGTGGTCCCAGGCATGGGGGTCGTCGTCGGGTTCGAAGAACCTGGCTCGATCTCGAACCCAGGTGCGTCCGTCGCGGCTCCAGGCGAGGGAGGTATGAGCCCGTCCAAAACTGCCGGGCTGCGTATCCGTTGCCCTCAGGTCGTCCCGCAGAACCTTGACCATACCGATGCGCAAAGACCCGCGCGTCAGATACCCATCCATGGCATAGAATTGAGTTTGGCCCTCGTCCAATTTGTCGCTCGCGGTGAGAACGAACCAAGGTTTCTGCCAGTGTATCAAGTCCTTACTGAAGCTCATCATGGTAGTGCGTCGTTGGCCGCTCCACTTCGGGCCGGTAATATAAGAAGAGATGGTGGCGACATATACCTGGCGGATGGGATCCCAGTCAATTCCCGTGACGTCGTGATTGTGTAACAGGACAGGGCCTTTTACCAGGGGGCGCCACTTGAATCCGTCGGGCGAGGCGAGGATGTGCGTGCCACCTCTGAGCCAATAGCTATACACGTAGCGCGAGGATGGATCCGGAAACTTCGCCCCGCGATCGATGACCCCCGCGCCAAATTGAATCTCCGGGGTTTCGCAGATCCGGTGCGGTCGGCGGAAGTGGATTCCGTCCTCCGACGCCATAGTCGCCAGGAGCGAACGCGAAGTATTTTTGTCCTTTCGTCGAGCGCCGTACCAGATACGCCAGCGCCCGGTCTTCGGATCGCGAAGAACGGTGAGGTAAGGTTGAAAACAACCGTCCTGCGGTCCGGTGACGATCGGGTTGGGAATGGTTGGGTCGCGCCGTGGCTGCAGGATCACGCGCTCGACGCCTGAACTCTCGGCAATCAGATAATCATCGAGCAGCAAGTGCGGACCCGGTTGAGCCGACACAGGCAGATCGGATTCTTTTGCACGGCCGGGGATGCCTTTATCGGGCTGATAGATGATAGAGCGATCCTCGTGTGCCAACGGCGGGGCCATCTTGCCTGTGCCAATGGCTTCCACATACTTTTTTTGCTCTGCCGTGTGAAAAAACGCCGATGCCGGAATCAGTTCGCGGGGATGCTGCCGCCACTGCCAATAGAGCTGGATGTACCCTACACCGCCGTTCTGGAAATACTCAAGGCGCAGCAGGACGCGTTTGCCCTTGTCGGCACGGAATGTGCCCCGTCGGGTACCGTTGGCGGCCCAGCCGTCGATGACTGTTGTACCGTCGAGGATCAAACGGAGACCATCATCCGCGTTCGCGCTAAAGGCGATGGGCTGATCCGTGGGGATCTCGATCAGGCCCACCCATATCTGCGAATAGTCCTTGAAGGTCGTGCCGGTGTCGATGTTGATCTGCTTATCTATGCCCGTGTCGCGTGGGCGGGCGAACTGACTGGAGTTGAACCGTACCCACGGGAGGCCCGGGGCAATTCCCTTGCCCTGTTGGTCCGCTGGGACAGTCGAGTACGTCAAGAGCAGGCTCAATAATCCCAGCACGATCGGTCGTCTATTTCGTTTGTTTGTTCTGTTCCTCATTTTCACCTCCCGGTTGCACAGTACAGATTGTCGTATGTTGACATTATATTATCCGAAACCTCTGCCATTGTTAAATTAAAAAAGGTAGATGGGTAGATGATGAGTTTACGGTTTTCAGTTGGGAATGACGAATGACGAAATCAGAATGACGAATCAATGATGAATACCGAATGGCGAATGAAGAGGGTATTTTCGAGTGGATGGTTTATGGTGTTAGCGTTTGAGGATTTGCACTGGGGGGAGGTGGGGATATTTCTGGGCGGCCAGGGCAAAATCGTCGATATGATCAATGTTATAATCTCCGATGACAGTGATGACCATACCGGATTGGATGTTTCGCTGTTCGGCACTCGAGCCCGGCTCGACGGCGTACACGAGCACGCCCGTTTGGAATCGGGGTAATTGCAATTTGCGTCGTCGCCAGGACGTGAGATTTTTGACCACCATGCCCCACTTTGTC
>CAZNQT010000688.1:0-2270 GCA_964574885.1 uncultured Pirellulales bacterium | reverse complement strand
AAACTACGCAGATCACGGACAATGCGTATCCGGACTGGTATCCAAAAATCTCGGGGGATAAAATCACCTGGTACGGGGGGGACGGCCATGATGATGAAATCTTCGTTTATGACATCCCCACCGGACAAACCTGGCAGATAACGGACAATTCCGAAGATGACGCCTGGCCCGCCATCCACGACAATACCGTGGCGTGGCACCGGAGCTATACCGAACAGGATATCGAAATCTTTATGAGTACCCCGTATGCCTGCCCGCCGGTGCTACCCGGTGATATCAACGGCGACTGCCGGGTGACCCTTGAGGATCTGTCGATACTGATTACCGACTGGCTAACCTGCGGCTACCAGCCCCAGGAATACTGTGTGTGGTAAATAGAGGGAAGTGGACAGTAGATAGGAAGAGAAGAAGGATGAAGCCTGAAGGATAAAGGGGAGAAGAGTTCACGATTCACAGTAAGAGAAGAGATGTTTCACGCTAAGGGGATAAGGCGCTAAGAATACTATTGCAGATTATGAAGCAGGGACTGCAAATTTTCACGGATGGTTTGGGTATTCGGATTGAAGGGATATTCACCGCAGAGGATTTTTTAGACACTGATTTTCCCAGCGCGGCCTTTGGCCGCAACCAAACGCGATGATTACCATAGGAATGATTTTCTGCCCTCCTTGATCCTTTTTCCCTACGGAGGGTGCATTTTTCGCATTTGGGGCTACCAGCAGGATAGAGCAAGATCCGCTGTATCTTATGCGGGCAGCGGGTAGGCGTTAAACGCAGAGAAAATTCTACGTACGGAAAAACCGTTATAACCACTGTTACCTTAAAACGTTAGCAATGTCGGAAATAAAAACACACATAAAAAACAAGAAGTAGATGGATTGTATTACAGATTGTATATATAGCTATAGGGTATAAGCGAAAAAGTTTCCGGTCTCTGGTTTCAGGTTACAAGAAATCCAAATTTCGCGATTCCCTCCACTCCCAAGCTCGCGGATTCGCTTGGCGCCACCCAACACAGCCGAGGGCGGCTGTGCCACAATCGCCATCCACCTCGCAGACTCGGTGGCTGCCACCCGTGGAAAATATAAAAGGTAAAATATACAATGAGAAATGCAAAAACAGATTGTTAAGAGTTGCCATTCCCCTCGCGCGGCTCGATGGCTGCCATCTGACGCCCATTAAAATAATAGTACGTGGTTTAATCGAGGAGGAGGAGGATAAGGGCAGTGGTGAGGACGGAAAGGATAACGGTAACGACGGCGGCGATGCCAAGGATGTCTTTGACCTTTTCAGGGACAAAGCCAAAGGGCTTGTTGCATGCCGTCATGGTATTAACTACCAATCGCTGCGGCAGGGGAAATTGATCTGCGTTCACTGGAATAAGCTCGTCCGTTTCAGCGTCGGCAGAAGCGGATTTTTCCGTCTCTTCATCAGCCGTGGCCGAATCCGAAGACGGACTGGGCCGGGCGGTAAAATCTTCCTCCGATTCTTTTTCTGTTTCCTGAACAGCAGAAGATGCCTTCTCTTCGCCAGGAGTATTTTCCGGGACAGGGGCTTCTTCGTCGGCTGGTTCGGCTTGACCTTTCTGCGGCTCGTCAGCGGTTTCGTCCCGGCATTCAGCTTCCGCGAACTCCGCCTGCGTTTGAGGAAGAGATTCGTCCACGGTTTCGGTTGGATCGGCGGTCGGGGCTACGGAAGAATCTGCCGTATCCGGGGGTTGATCGGTCTGGGATTCATCCATAGCCTGCGGAGGACTATCCTGCCCTTCCTGCTCGGCCTGATTTAAGAGGGCGTTGATTTCCTCATCAGCAATCTGTTCATCTTCGGCGGAGGTTTGCGAGGAGGCAAGATCCGCCGGCAGCGCCGAATCCGTCGCGGTTTCCGGAGTATTTGGATCATCGTCGTTTATTTCCTCGGCGAGCGAAGCCAACACATCATCAATATTTTCTTCAGGAGGTTGTTCCTGCGCGGAATCATCGTCCTGGGAAACCGTCTGCGAAGCATCATTCTGTTCGGACAAGTCGGGAGATTCATTTTTTTGATTCGGTTCTTCCGATTGTTCCTGAGGGGAGTCGCCGACCTGTTGATTTAACGAACTCATATCCTCTTGTAGAGAATCGAGAGTCTGATCCACTTTTTCCTGCTGTTCCGTCGGCGACTGGACAGGTGTAGAATTTTGGTCCTCGGCAGGAATATCGACAGCCTGACCGTTCGAGGGAACGGGCTGAGGCTCATCAGCAGATTCGGAAGGAGGGGGAACCTGGTTGTCC
>CAZNQT010000687.1:0-2275 GCA_964574885.1 uncultured Pirellulales bacterium | reverse complement strand
GGATGGCACATCCAGACAATGGACCAGGGATTCAGCGTGGCGATAATGGCGTACCAGATTGCTGAGGGTCCGAGGATTTCGCGACCCACCAAATAAAGAAACACGGCAATCAGGGTATAAAATATCGCATTGAGAACCCAGCCGGCCGTCAGATCCGGATGCGCCCCCGGCATCAAATACCCGAACAGCACGTGCAGCATACCCAGGCCGGGCGTACGCTTGAAACTACTGGGTTTATGAAACGACAGTAATTCTCGGGCGGTTTGGCTAAAGGCCGGAAAGTCCGAATTGGGAACCACTTGGTGGCCGTAAAACAAGATCGATATATAACTGCCGAAGAGTAATAAAATGACGATGGCAAATAGGTGAAAGTATTTCTGTTGTGTTTCCTCCGAGATCGCTTTTGTAGAAATCAAGCCGGTCTTGGTTTCGGGTGCCATACGTTTTTGCACGCGATCTCTGCTTTGTCTGCCAACCGGTTTTCTGCGCCTTTTTTGTCCCAACTTGTATCCTTGATAACACGATTCGTTATTGTCATTCTGAGCAGAGCGAAGAATCTCATTTCCTATCCGCTATCCGCTATTTTCTCACAACTCACAACTATCAACTCTCATTTTCCATTCTGTATTTATCATTTTATATTGTTACTTTGGTCTTTGGCCGCGCCGACTTTCATAATTATGGCTGCGGGTATGGAACAAAATCTCCTGGATTAATTTGCGATTGGCGCTCATCAGGTCGGCCAAAACTCCCAGCGATAATAAATGAAACGCAACAATCAGCAGAATGGCAGTCAGAATTAATGATTGAATATGCCCGCCGTTACCGGAGAAAAAATAGATCAAAAAGCGGATGCCGATTCCCAGGCCCACCAGGGCCGGCACCAGCGAAAAATAGAAAAAGGTCCGCAACGGCTTATAGGTCACATACGAGCGAAGGATGATCGTCCCCGAACGCCATATATAACGAGGGATGGATTTAATTAAGCGTGACTCGCGGGTTTGGGGATTCACTTTGATGGGTACGTGGGTAATCCGCATCCCGATATGACCGGCCTGAATGATGGTCTCCAGGGTGTACGTATATTGATTGAAAACGTGCAGTCGCATCGCCGCCGCCGCCGAGTACGCGCGAAATCCGCTCGTCGTATCGGGGATATCCGTACCGGAAAACTGTTGTACGACGTGGCTGCCGATCCGCTGCAGCTTTTTTTTCGCCCACGAAAAATGTTCGATCTCCTCAATCGGTCTGGCGCCCACCACGATGTCGGCGCTGCCTTCTACGATGGGCCGGATTAAGGCCCCAATACTTGCCCCCTGATACTGGTTGTCACCATCGGTATTCACGATGACGTCGGCGCCCTGTTCCAGACAATGCTGCATCCCCCGTAGAAACGCCGTCGAAAGCCCATGATTGCTCCCTAATGCCAGAATATGATGTACGCCGAGTTCCTGGGCCACTTCGATTGTCCGGTCGTTGCTGCCGTCGTCGATGACCAGGTATTCTATTTCATCCACCTCCGGCAGTTCTTTCGGTAGATCGGCAATGACCTCGGGCAAGGTCGTTTCTTCGTTGTAACAGGGAATTTGAATTATTAGCTTCATCGCATCTCCCTTTGAGCCCTTCCAAATCGATGGCATTATACGCGCCGCTACGGTTTTTTGTCCAGATATTTCTTATCGGGCCTTCAATCCATCCGGCTTGATTCCGACGGTTTCTCTTTTATTGGGTTCTCTGGAATATCGTAACGTGTCCCACGGTTACCTCAGCCCTAGGACTTTATGCAATTACCCTTGACGAATTTCGATTCATACCTCACAATTTATTATTGATTTTTTATTATCGGGCATGTACTGTAAGCAAACCGACATCAGGATAATGTGATATGGCCTTCGAAATCGTCTGTTGCGTATCGCTGCGGGATCCTACCTTGTATCATCATCTCATACCGCTCGCCCGGCAGCCGCAAATCAGTCGGCTCTGGATCGTCCGCCGCCAAAAAATCGATCGGGGGGATATTCCCAAAGCCCGGTATGTCCTCGTGCCCGCTCGCTGTAGGGTTTTACGCTTTCTCCGGATGATGGCCATTTGCCTGCAATTGGCCCGCCGCCAACAGGTTCGTGCCTTTGTCTCCTTTAATCCGATTCCCTATGGTCTGTTCGCCTTTCTCGCCGCCAAACTCTATAAGAAAAACATTCACTTCGGATTTATCGGTTCCGACTGGAATGTGCACGTCAAAGGCCGCTGGGGACGATTCCTGCTGCCCTTCATCCGC